>JAITGZ010000253.1 GCA_031280335.1 Deltaproteobacteria bacterium
TCCGGCCGGGCTTAAAGGGGCCAGAATAGCCGTTGCCAGCAACACGGTCATTGACTATTTTGTGGATATGGCCTTGCAGACCGCCGGGTTTGAAGCCTCCGCCGCGCAAAAGGTGGAGATAAACCGCATTCCCCTGCGCTTTGAAATGCTCATGAGCGGCGGCGTTGAGGCCACCGGCCTGCCCGATCCCCTGGCCTTGCTGGCGGAAAGCGGCGGCGGCAGAACCCTGACCTCCAACCTGGAACTGGGCCTTTCCATCACCGGCATGGTTTTTACCGAGCAGGCCATGCGCGCCAAGGCCGGACTGATCAAAAAAATGTATCTGGCCTACAACCGCGGGGTGGAATACCTTGCCGCGCACAGCCCGGAGGATGTACGGGATATTTTGACGCAGCAGATGGGCTTCAGTCCGGAGCAGGTGCATGCCTCAACCCGCCTGCCCCTTTACCGCAAGGCCGCCCCGCCGCCGGAAGAAGACCTGCGCGCGGTGCTGGACTGGCTGGCGGCGCGCGGGCTGATCCGCTCCGGCCTGGAACCGGACGCGCTGGTCAACAAAGCATTTTTACCGGAATGATCCGCATTGACCGGCTGAACGCGGGCTACGGCCCGGAGCTTGTTCTGCGCGACTTTTCCCTGGAGCTGGAAGACGGGGAAATCCACGCCCTCATCGGCCCTTCCGGCTGCGGCAAAAGCACCCTTTTAAAGGTTCTGTGCGGCATCATCCCTCCCCTTGCCGGGCGTATTGAATACGCTGCCGGGCAGGGCGGCGGCCCCCCTGACATAGGCTATGTGCCGCAGCACTACGGTCTGCTGGCCTGGAAGACCGTACTCCGGAACATCCTTTTGCCCCTGCGCGTGGGGAGCGGACGCCGCAAAATCTCCCGCCGGGAGGAAACAGGGGATATCATTGACGCCCTGGGCCTGAGGCCGCTGCTGCAACGTTACCCCCGCGAGCTTTCCGGCGGGGAAAGGCAGCGCGCCGCCCTGGCCCGCGCCCTGATCAGCGGGCCGGGCCTGCTGCTCATGGACGAACCCTTTTCCGCCCTGGACGCCTTTACCGCTGACGCCTGCCGCGAGCTGTTTTTTAAACTCTGGGGGCAATACCGGGTAACCACCCTGCTGATCACGCACAGCATGGCGGAGGCGGCCGCGCTGGGCAGCCGGATTCTGCTCATGAATCCATATTCACGCCAAATCAGCCTGCGCCTGCGCAATGACAACTTCGGCGACACCGGCGCGGCGGGACAAATGGCCCTGGCCGCCCATATTCAGGGGCTTTTTAAGGATATGCTCGCCGCGGGCGGCACCTTGCCATATCCGGCCTGAAGGCCGTGGTCTCAGACCACAAAGGAACAGAGGATGAAAGGAGAAAACCCGCGGCATGGCGCCGCCTTTATTCTGGGGGGCTTTATCCTGTTCGTCTTTTTCTGGCAGGCGGCCTCCATGTTTTTACAGCTTAAGGCCCTGCCGCCGCCGCTGGAGGTTTGCGCCGCCTGGCCCCGCGCCCTGGAAGGAGGGCTGCCGCGCCATCTTGCCGCCAGCCTGGGCCGGGCCTTGTCCGGGCTGGGTCTGGCCCTGTTTTTCGGCCTGGCCCTGGGTGTGCCCATGGGCTGCTGCCCCAAGGCGGACCGGCTGCTCGGCCCCCTGCTCTATTTCTCTTACCCTGTGCCCAAACTGGCCCTGCTGCCCGTGATCATGCTGCTTCTGGGCGTGGGCGAGGCTTCCAAAATTACCGTACTGGTGCTGATCCTCGTCTTCCAGCTCATCCTGTCCATACGGGACGCCGTGCGGGCCGTGCCCGAAGAGGACTACGCCCTGCTCACCTCGCTCAAGGCGAATTTCACGGACAAACTCGCGCACATCATCCTGCCCGCCGTTCTGCCCGCCGTATTTTCCTCCCTGCGCGTCTCCATAGGCATAGTTTTTTCCGCCCTGTTTTTTACGGAAACCTTCGGCACGGACCAAGGGCTGGGCTATTATGTTACCGACAGCCAGATGCGCCTGGATTACCCCCTGATGTACCTGGGCATCTTGTCCCTCTCTCTGACCGCCCTCATCCTCTTTTTGCTGGTGGATGCGGCGGACCGTCTGTTCTGCCGCTGGCGGTAACGCCGTTTTTCAGGCACTGGAGCATTTAAGCTTTGAAATACTTAGGGAAACACTGATTAATTCGGGGCTCCGCCCCGAACCCCGCTGGGGGGAATAATTCCCCCCAGATCCCCTTACTATTGACGCGGGGCATCCCGGGAGTCAAAGGGGCTTGGCGGCTGAAGGCGCCGCGGCCGCAAGGCCTTCCGGCCGTATCGTCAGGACTGGAACATTTGAATTTTTAACCACCTTTTCCGCCACTGAGCCGAAAAGAATGCGATCCAGCCCGGCCCGTCCGTGCGTGCCCATGACAATGAGGTCAACATTGTTTTCTTTGGCCTGGTTGATGATTTCTTCTGCGGCATAGCCGCTGATCACCTTGCCCTGCGCCTTGACCCCCTGAAATTTTTCTTTTACAAATTCTTCCATGGATTTTTCAGCCCCATTGACCACCTCGCCCACAAAGTTTTCAATGGAGCTGGTCGGGACGTGAAAACCCACATAATGTCCCAAAGACGGCGCGATATATATCGCCAGTATCTCGGCCCCCAAAGACCGGGCCAGACACACGGCGTATTCGGCCACATCGGCGCTTTGCGGTGAAAGATCCACCGCCGTCAAAATCTTTTTTATGTTGACCGTTTTCATGGCATTACTCCTTGCGCGTTTGCCCCCGGAGCGTTTTCGCCTTAAGAAGGCTCCGGAGTGAAAATAAAATCATATCCGACATGGAATCATATATATCAACACCACATGTGCTAGTAAATATTTTATTCCTCCTCAAACCCATAATCGCTAAAATTCAGCGTACGGCAGTTTTCCGTAACATCGCGGATAGTCTTTTCTGATGCACCATCCTGCAATTGGGCTTGAATTTCAATTGTCACCTGAACATTCGCGCCCGCAAGCCTGGTAAGGTGTTGGATTACTTCATCGGCAATACGCCCGGCGTCGCGCCCGACGCGTAGCGGATCAAGTGGCACGGAGCCATGAAAGCGGCGATATTCAGGGGCTTTCGGTTCAGGCGGTGGGGGCGGCATTATCGTGGTTGTATCTGTGCCGGAAGCGCCTGTTCGACCTCCGTCGCCCGATGCGCCGGATGCCGTGCTACCGCCAGCGGGAACTTCTTCAGCTTCCTTGCGTTTTCTGGCTTCTTCAGCGTCTTTGCGTTGCTGCTCGGCGGCAAGATCCGGCTTTACAACAAGGGTGCCACTTTCAGCATGCACGGCGGCATTAATGCCGCCGACAAGCCCCTGATAGCGTCCAGCTTCGTTTTTAGACTGCGCGTAGGCAAAAGTGTCCGTCTGCCAGCTTGTTTGAAGAACTCCTTCACGAATTGCGGCTGTAAGCACATCAGAATCGCGGAGTCTGGGAAGATACAGATAGGTCGCAAAATCCTCCACAAGCTGTTTCACTGGCACATCATCGCCGCGCCAGAGGGGGATGCGGTCCAGTTCCATGCGCAGACGCACACCGCCCATTTGCGCAAGCAGCAGTTCCTCAGTTTTAAGCTTCTTTGAAACGCGGACGGCAAGCGAATCGCCCCCCTGCAAACGTATTTCCGTCCACTCTGGAGCCCCTTTGGGGTCAGATTGTCCGGGAACAAGCAGCCATTGCCATGTTTCCGGAATGCGGACTTGCACAGTTTTTTCAGCGTTTTTGCACTTGGTGTCAGCCTGTTTTTGCTGGAACGGGTCAAGGTTGAGCTGTTCGCGCTCCTCCCAGATAGATTTCCAAGCCAGATACTGGCGGACAGCGGTTTGCAGCTCACTCAAACGTGCGGCGTCCGCAGTCAAAAAAACAAGCGTATTTTTGTAGGTACGAGGACTGTTGCCCCGGCTATCCAGAATAGATTGAGCTTCTTTATGGGCAGAGCCGGCATCTTGCCCTTTGGAGTAAAGGAATGCAGGGCCCAGGATAACCAGTCGAGCATCATGATCATCTGAAATATCGCCGCTGCCGAGACAGGCGTGAACCCTGCTGAAATCGCCGCGACTGCGGGCCTCATCGCGCAAGCGGCGCGTGATTTCATCCTGCACGGCATGTTCCTGGAGCTGACTGGCCCGATCTTCGGCCAGGCGGGCCACAGTTGGCTGGATGGAAAACCAGCAGCGGCTGCCGTCAACATACAGGTATGTCGCCCGGTCAGTCAGGCGGCGAAGCGCATCGCCAAAGGTGGGCACGGCTTCACCAGGCTGAACGCAGCCGAGTTTGATTTGCCGGTCATCAATACCGCGATGCGCGGCGCGTTGTGTTGGCGCGGAGCCGATATAAATGGTGCGGGCCACACGGCGGCAAGCAGAATAGCGGGCCAGGTTGGGCGCTTCACGCTCCAGTTTCAAAGGCAGGGAATTTTCGCCGTCCACGTCTTTGGCAATAACCGGTGTCCATTGATCGTCCAGGTAGCGGGTCAGTTCGAATTGTACGGCGGGGTCGTCAATGGGAATAGTGGCAGGCATAATAAGCAGGTTGCCGTCATTGCGCTCCCACAATGCATGAATCACCGCCGCCATAAGACGCAATACGCCGCGTGTGCGCTGGAATTTATCCAGGGTTGACCAGTCATTGTACAAGCGGTCGAATAGCTCCGGATGAATGGGATAAGCCAGTTTGATGCGCCTTTCATATTCCGCTTCGCGGCATTCGGAGGGAAACTCGTTGTGCTGTGTTCCGTACATGTCCACATATGCGCGGGCCACAGCATCTCGCGCCACAAAGGATTGCGGGTCAAGCACAGGTTCAAAGAGCCTGCGGCGGACAATTTCAAATCCTTCATCGGGACTGGCCGGACACCAGCTTGACTCCACCCGGCCAATGGCGTTTTTGAGACGCTCAAGCGCCTGCTGGCCAAAGTCACCGCCAATTTCGTTGTCTGAGGCGGGAATGCTGACGATGAGCAAGGTATTCTTGGCCGCTTTGGCCGATTCACTGATCGTTTGGGCAAAAGTGAACTGCGTATCAAATGTGCCAGCCGGAAGCTGGCTGCCACCGTGTAGCTGCCGGGCATAGGCTACCCATTCGTCGATGAGGATCAGGCAAGGCGAGAAGCGGTTGAAGAGTTCCTTCATTTTATCGCCGGGGTTGGTGCCCCTTTCATCATCTGCGCGGATCATTTCATATCCGGCCTTGCCGCCAAGCTGCCAGGCTATTTCGCCCCAAAGGGTGCGGATCACCGTGCCGTCGTCTTTTGTTGCCGGATTTCCCGGCGAGATTTTGGTGCCGACAAGAACAGCCCGGCGAACCTTTCCGGCAATTTCGCATTCCGTCTTTTGAACAATTTCGTCAACGCCCGGCAGTTCGGCGGCAGGGGTACCGGAAAACAGATGGTATAGAGCCAACATGCTGTGGGTCTTGCCGCCGCCGAAGTTGGTTTGCAATTCCACTACCGGGTCGCCGCCCTGGCCGCCAAGGCGCTGGACAGCGTTGAAGAGGAGTTTTTTCAAGCCTTCCGTAATAAACGTGCGGCGAAAGAATTCTGTCGGGTTCTGGTATTCGGAAGAAGCCTCGCCAAGGTAAACTTGCCACAAATCCGCCGCAAATTCAGCCTGCTGGTATTTTCCTCCGGCCACGTCCCGATGCGGGGTAACAACTTCACGCCAGGGCTTAAGGCCGCTCATGGGAGCGCCTTCTACGGGGGCCACAGACTGTTTGCGCAACTCACCGCGCCGCTGTTCGTCAAAGCGTACCCGCAACAGAGCCATTTTCTGTTCTTCCAGTTCCTTGGCCTCCGGGGCGGATATGGCGGTAAGCAAACGTCCGATGCTATCCAGGGCGCGGTAGGCGTCGTCACTGCTGAAAGGCGTCTGGTGCGCCCAGCGGTTGCGCACTTCGCGCAGTTCGCTGACTAGGGCGCGTTCCGTATGCCCCAAGGTGCTGCGGAATACGCCGCTCCAGTTCTCCCACATGAGCAGAAGCAAATTGTGGGTATCCCAATTTACTTCTCCCGCTGTGGCGGACTTTATCGCGCCGCTGTCCTTGCGCAGAATGGAGGTTACGGTTTCCTGCCATTTGTCGCCGTAAGCGGCGCGTAATTCACGCTCCACAAAAGGGCGCAGCCCCTTGTTCAGGGTATCAAGAGCCTCGCCAACGCGGGCATGATTGGTTTGGGACATAATGCAACCTCGTAATATAAGAGCTATATTTTCAATTTAAGCTGTTGCTCGCCGGGTGCGCTTTGCGCCTGTTTGGTCAGCTCCGGCCAAACAATCACAAGGCCGTTATAGGCTTGCGCTTCGGCAGACCAACCGTTGCTTTCACAGATTTTATGGAGGCGGTAGGCAAGCTCGCGGGCCATTTCGCCCAGTGAATCGTTCATTTTGTGCAGGAGGGGGCCCGCGCCGGTTTCGCCATGCTGGTCCAATGCCCGGATCAAATGCTGCGCCGCTTCCCAGACGGTGCGCCGTTTATCTGCGGCCTGGTTCCAGTCTTCCGGAAGTTCCTCCCGTTTAAGCAACCTGACTTTGCCGCCGCCAGCGGCCACAATGCCTGCTTCCACCAGGCCATTGATCGTCGTATTTTTAGCGCGGGACAGCGTTTCTGCCTCACCGAACTCACCTGCTTCAAAGCCGTATTGTTCAAACCAGGCCAAAGCCCAGCGGGTATCAGCGTCATATTCGGCTTCCTGCTCCGCCTGCACCTCACCAAGTATCTGGTTGATCAGGGCAAGGGCCGTGCGCACCGTCATGGATTTGCCGCTGGATTCCACCACTTTGGCATAACGGGAAAATACAGCCATGCCAGGGCCGATGGCGGTCTGGGCCAAGTCCACCGGGGCGATATTGCCCTGTTGCAGAGTAGCGAGAGCAGGCGGCAGTTCTTTTTTGAGGGCGGTCAAAAAGTCGCGCCGGGTGCATTGTGGCGCATCATCGGGGCGGACGCGGCAGGCAAGGACTATATAGGAAGCCAGGGCATTAGATCCCATCGAACGCATCCGCCATTTTTGCGAAGCGCGGACCGGCCAGGTGGCGGTAATCTGAAAACCGGAACCGAGCAGGGCTGCCAGCAAAGTTTCCCAGCCAGTGGTCAAATCCACGCCATTGCCAACATTTTCGTTTCCGCCGTTATCTTCGCCGTCCTCACTCGTGCTTTCGTCTGACTGTTTGAAAGCATAATAAACCGTGAGCGGAAACCGCGCGTCCATCTTATTTTGCAAAGTGATAAAGGCGTTTCGAAATCCTGACTCAAAGTGCGTTTTGGCTTTTTCCTTATCACCATCAAAGCGTTCGGGTGCGGCCACTAATTCAGGGCTTTTCGGTGTTAGGATAGTTTCAAAAAGGTCTGGATAAATATCGTCTAAAGTTCTACGTAGCCAGACATAAAAAAAATCAGAAATAGCTGCGTAAGGAACATTATCATAATATGGAGGGTCGGTGCTGACTAAAATATCATGAACATTGTTCCAAGTTCCAGCAGCGTCAATTTGGCAAGCGTCACCGACAGTTATAGGCGTTCCACCAATAATTTCAATGCAGTCAGCGACATACTCTGTGCAAGTTTGCCACGCCCCCACCGATCCGCCCAAAAAATTTGCTTCAGCAAAGTCCCAAACCATAGGGATAGCCTGACGCCCAAAAAGATTCATCATTTTTTGGTTGCTGGGAGCCCATCGACAAAGACTATTATTAAAATCTGCGCAACGATCCAAGGCCAAAGCTAAAAACGTTGTTACTGTTGCGGCGTAGCTGTTCGCTTCGGCATCAGAAAGGCCCGCCGCTTGCGCGTCCTGTCGAATGTTTTTGGAGATGGCGCGGATCAGATCGCTAAGGGTGGTCAGGGAAGTCAGTTGGCGTGGAGTGAAAAACGACGCAATTGTAGTCATTCCGTAGCCAGGAGGCGTGAGATAACGTGAATCATAGCTTATACTTTCTTGTGGGTATAGTTCTGGAAGAGAGATATTAATGGGGGGATGTCGCTCTGCCGAAAGATACACACGTCCCCTTTGTATTTCCGCTACGATGGCTAATAAACGATACTGTATCTTCCCAGCTTGGCCTTGTTCTTTAATATATCGATCTGGCAGCGGTTGCTCTGTCAATAAACACTTAAATTTAGCACCTCGCCCAAGCTTGGTACCAGCATTCACTGCTTTTTTATCTAATGGGCCACCAGTTTTTACCTCGAAACGCCATGTATTGTTCTGTCTATCAATAACAGGCTCCAGCCATGCCGTCTTTCCCTTTTTTGTGGAAAGCCAGTAACTGCTTATAAGCGGTACATGCGCCCCATGCGCCGCCGGGTTGGGGCTGACCACCGTGCGCGCCCATATCCAGGCGATGACGTTGGCTTCTCGTCCACCGTATTCCTTTGGCAAGGCTGCCCTGGGATACAGGTGCCCAATTTTTTCCATGGCGCGTTTATGAATCACGTCTCCATAATAGCGCACGTCTTCGGCCAGGCCCCATGCGCCCGATTTGCTGATCTGGCTTTTGATGGCGTCGTTGCGCATTTGGGGATTGATGGGCTTTTGCCCCAGCCGGCGCGGAACAAGCTCCAGGTTGCACTTGTTGAGCAACACGGCAACGGGGTTGAGGTCGGCGGCGTGGGCAACGAATCCCAGACGTGCGGCTTCAAGCGGGATGGAACCGCCGCCGGAAAAGGGATCAAGCACTTCCGGGAGCTTGCCTCCACAATGGGCGAGCATTTCCGCTCGTGCCTTGGCGTAAACCTCGGGCTTTTCATGCAGCTTTTTTTGCATAAGATCGCGCACTATGCCGAAAAGCCTCTCACGCTCGGCGCTTTGCGCTTCTTCCGTGGGGAATTTATCTGGATGAGACGAGGGGTCGTCCACTATGGAAGAAAATAGTACCGCTCGCGCTGCGGGCAGGGGCAGTCGCGCCCACCACAGGTGGATACCCTTGGGGTGCGGACCAATGCCGGGCATCTTGTCATAGGCCGATGCATCGTTAATTTCCGGCAAGGGCAGGGCAACTTCAATGAGTTTTTTGGTTTGAGCGGTCATGTTTCTCCATTCAGGCCAAAAGGCGTTTGATCCAATCCACAAAGGCGGCAGCCTGCGGACAGTGGGGGTCAAGGTATTGTCTCTTGAAAGCCCCGCCCATGCGCGTTCCCGGTTCCTCCTGCCACGCCAGCCAGGTATGCACCTGAGCCTTGGACAGGTAAGTTGGCCTGAAACGCCGCTGACTCTCCGGAATATTGTTTACGTCTTCCTTGGCTTTATCCCAAAGGTCATCGCCATGAGCGATAAGACTCCCAACAAAATCCTCCAAAGCGCCGCTTTGTTGGTTATCCGGCATAACCCAGATCCCAATTTTCTTGCCGTCTTTAGTGACGACAATGGTGCCATTCGTACTGGGGGCTGAAGGAATATTCCGACAGCCGTGCGCGTTCAGCACACGGGTAACACGCGCCCACTGATCGGCAAGATTGGTGTCGGCATCAAGAATAACGCCCAGAGTTCCAAGGTCGGTGGCCTTGAGTTCTTCATTCAGGGTGTTGATCAGCGTCTCGACTCCATCCTTGGCCTTTGGCGCAAAAAGCCCATCCAGCCGTTCGCCGTTATGCCGGTGGTTATGGAGCAAGTTCATAACGACATGTTTGTCGTCGTCTCCTTCAAATATAAGCCGGTTGACCATCATCTGATTTCAATCCCCTCTTTGACGATAACGGCTAGGCGCTGCTCGTCGAAGGTTTCCGCATGAAATTCGTTGCCGCGCTTCTCCAGCCGAACGGCCATACCCTGGACCTCAGTGTCTCCTTTCGTGCCAAAATGAAATGCCCGCAGGCAATCGTTGCTGTGGGTGGTGGCGAACACCTGCACATTAAGCCGCCTGGCAACCTTGACGATGAACTTCCAGACATCCGGCAGTACGGACCAGTGAATGCCGTTTTCGATTTCGTCCACAAGCATAATGCCGTCCTTGGAGCAGACAAGGGCCATGCTCAGCCCGATGAGACGGTTTATGCCGTCGCCCAAAACTTTTGAGGGAATTGGCTGACTATTCTTGCGCAATCGTAAGCGGCAGTGTGGTTGTTCTTCTTTTGGCGAAATAACGGTGAAATCTTCAATTCCGGGATCAATGATGTTTAATGCGGCAAGAACATCTTTTTTTTCATCCGTAAGGGCGATTTGCTCCCACAAGCTTTGCAGTCCGTCTCCATTAAAGCCATTCGGCATAACAAAAACACAAGGAGTTGCCAGTTCCTCTTCCTGTCTCATTTGATTGGGCAAATTCCAAAAGCGCAAAGCTTCATCAAATGGCCTGTCAAGCGCCACTGTTCTTCGAACCGTTCCATATCTGACTATAAATGATGGAGCGTCATTATCCTTGCCGCTGCCTTTGTCGTCTGAAGACTCCCAGGAGGAGGAAATCGTTAAGGCGCTATCTGGCGCGCCGAACCGGCCAATTTGAATCGACTCTCGAATTGAATGCGTAAATGGATAGTTATGGAAGAGGTTCCAAAGTGGCAAGACCTCGAATTCAGTGTAGTCCGTGGAATAAGGTTCATCGCGGTTATCCAGAATTGTCCGCATGGCCAACGGCGAGCCGATATTGGCATGAAGGTATAGCGCCTCGAGCAATGTGGATTTACCCACATTGTTTTTGCCAATAATCAAATTGATGTGCCCAAGCTGATCGATTTTGAGAAAATCAAAGGCTCGGAACTGCCGTATTTCCATGCTATCGAAAAGCTTATTCCCCATGTGGCTGTCTCCATCGCGTTTTACTGCTCCTACTTCGCATTGTGTTCATACACAACGCGATAGTTAGCCGGATAAATTTTTAACAATCCTCTCTCGCGGAGAACAGTAAGTTTTTCGCCAGAATACTCAACTGGCTTTCCTTTGGGATCGGCCAAAAGAAGCGAATATTTTTGCGGATTTTCCGTGCATAAATCCCAAACGTCCGCACCGATTTGCAGAGCTTCCAGTTCAAGGCATACATCATTGTCCCAGTAGCATTGAAGCAGTTCACCGGCAGAGGAATAACGCTCCCAGGAGAAGCTGTTTCCGTACACCTTTTCAATGTATTCGCCAGTGTCTGGCCGAAGAAAACGATGCCCGGATGATACTTTTTGAAAGCCGTTCGCTGAGGCAAAACGCTCTATGAGCGATGGTTTTGGGGAAGCAGGAGGACGCTTAGGTGGGGCAGGAGAGTCGTTGCTGCTGTCCTCAGTGAAAATTGTTTCACCACCAAGGGCATAACAATTTTCTTGTACATTTTCCGCGAAGGATGCTGTCGCTTGCCCCACTTCATCACTTGAAGCAAAACCGGACTCGCTTGAAATTTCACCCTGAGCAGGGTTCAGGCGGCACTCGATTGCATCGTGAGCGGTTTCGTTTTTCTGCTCATCCGGCTTGCTGGGAGGAACGGTGGGGGGGAAGGCATCCTCTGATAAAAATTTAAAATTATCTGCAAGGTATTCATGGATAAATGCTGCCGAGCGTTCGTAGCAACTTTGTATTGCATCAATTAATTCTGGCTTATTAAACTCACATCCCAATGCATTAACAATTGGTTTAAACATTTTTGCTTGGGATTCGTCTGTAACGTAAATAAATAAATCATCCCACAAGGCATCAACAATATGCGGAATCCCGACGGGTCTTCCGTCAATGTAGGGAACTATCCGCAAATTTGGCACTCGTTGCCAGCGCGTTTTTGTTAGCCTACTGGCTAAGTTCCGGATTCGTAATATTTCCTCTTCAGAATCGTCTAAGACGATACGTTTCACCCAATGGCCTAAAGCGTTTAACCACGATTTCTCCTGTGGTGCTGTGGGTACTCCAAATGACCTGTCCAAGTGATTTTGGATGGAGGAAGCTAGGCTGGCGAGTCGTGAAAAAGGCGCTTGGGAGTATATTTCAAATGGAATTTTTTGGAAATCGGCTGTTTGCGCTTTAATTTTTATAAACAAATTTTTCCAGGGCACCAATGTTTGCATGCTCACTGAATATACCAGCTCATCGATGGAAACCCACTCCCCTTCGAGGTTGAGCCAATGGCCGCACTCACTCCAAATACGTTCGGGGTAACGAGGCAATAATGAGCGAACTCTTCGCGTTTCATCCGTGGAAAGGGTTTTGCCAGACTCCAAATTGCTTAACCATTCGAGAGCCATTTCCCATGTAGGGCGCTCTGCCATACCTAATTTTCGCCAAATGACAAATTCCTTCAAAGACGGGTGAAGAACGGCGACTCCTGGGGCCTCGTCTTCGTC
>JAITGZ010000013.1 GCA_031280335.1 Deltaproteobacteria bacterium
CATGGCGTCGGATTCGTTTTCCTGGTCCGCAGAGATGACATTGGCCAGCACCTGCACCTCATCGCGGAAGCCTTCGGCGAAAAGCGGGCGGATGGGCCGGTCGATCAGCCGTGAGACCAGGGTTTCACGGTCAGAAGGGCGGCCGATTTCACGGCGAAAAAAGTTGCCGGGTATTCTGCCTGCGGCGTACATCTTTTCGGAATAATCCACCGTAAGAGGGAAAAAGTCCTTTTCCACCGCCAGAGGCGCGGAACAGGCCGTAACCAGCACCACAGTGCCGCCGCACTGTATCCAGACCGCGCCGTCAGCCTGATTGGCCAGACGGCCTGTTTCCAGAATAAATTCCTTGCCGCCGGCGGTAACGGCGACCCGTGTGGGGTTGAAAACGCTCATAATAATAATATCCTCACGGCAAGGGAACTCCGGCCGAAATATCCAGCCCGTAACGCACATATTGGCGCGCCCGCTCCGGCTGCATCTGGCGCCCGGATCCCCCGTGCGCTGGTTAACGCCGGTGTTGCGCGGATCGCGTGGACCGCGCAAGACCGTCTTGTGGTTTATAAGGCTTACTTGCGCAGGCCGAGTTTTTCCAGAATCGCCCTATAGCGCTGGATGTCGGTATCGCGCAGGTAGTTCAGCAGATTGCGCCTGCGGCCCACCAGTTTGAGCAGCCCCTGACGGGAATGGAAGTCCTTCTTGTGCATCTTGAAATGCTCCGTCAGATAGCTAATGCGGGCGCTCAGCAGGGCGATCTGCACCTCCGGCGAACCGGTGTCGCCTGCGCCCCTGCCGAACTGTTCCATAATCTCTTTTTTCTTTTCCACTGCCAAAGCCACAGCCATATCCTCCAAGGATTTCAGTTGTTCCACAGACCACGCTCAATGAACCAGCGCCCTGTCCCGCCTTCATGGTGCCTGGCCGCCAGGGCCAGGGCCGCGCCCCGTTCGTCCAGCAACAAGGCCATATCGCCTTGCTCCGGCATGGCCCACGCCGGCGGTGCCTGACCGTGCCGCACGCAACGGCATAAATCAGCCTGCAAGGTCAAGCTCGGCACCCCAGGCAAAGCCTCGCGCAAAGGGCGCGTTTTTTCCGCCAACAGGGCGGGACGGGCCAGCAAATCTTCCAGGCTGACCGCCGCATCCAGTCCAAATGGGTGACTGTATTCCCGGGTAAGTTCCATAAGCGTAGCGCCGCACCCGAATCGTATCCCCAAGCTGTGGGCCAGGGAGCGTATATAGGTGCCGGAACTGCACGCGACCCGGAAACGGGCTGACGGAGGCCTGAACCACTCAAGCTCCGCGCGTGAAATTTGTACGGTCTTAATCTTGACCGGTGTGGGGCTGCCCTCGCGCGCCAGCGCATACAAGGGCCGGCCCTGATGCTTGGCGGCCGAAAAAGGCGGCACTTCCTGCCGCAGCTCGCCGCGCATCTCCAGCAGGGCATCTTCCAGCCCCCGCCGGGTTATATGCATAGCCAGATCAGGGTCCCCTCCTTCCACCGCCCGGCCTTCCGCATCCCAAGTATCCGTGCTGAGACCGAAGCGGATAACCCCGCTGTAAACCTTCTCCCCGCCACGCATGAGCAGACCGGATATCTTGGTGGCCTGCCCCAGCAAAATAAGCAGCACACCGCCGGCCAGCGGGTCAAGGGTGCCGGCATGGCCGATTTTGCGCTGCCCAAGCCTGCGCTTGATTACCCCCACACAGGCCGCCGAACTCACGCCCAAAGGTTTGTTTAAAACCAATACCCCGTCCAACTGGGCGGGCGCATCCTGCGAAATATCCATTATATCCCCGATCCGTGCGCTTCGTCCAGCGCATTTTGGCCGGTTTTTTGGGCCCGCCGCCCCAAACCCCGTCCATTTCACCCGCACGGCGGGCTTTTCACGGGCAGCGGGGCTTTGCCCTCCATTTCTTCCATTAAGAATTCCAAAATTTTTTCTTCGGCCTTGTGCGGGGGCAGATTTACTTCCGCGCCGGCGGCATTTCTGTGCCCGCCGCCGCCCAGACGGGCGGCTGCCTTACGTACGTCCGGGCCTTGCTCTCCGCCTTGGGAGCGCAAACTTAGCTTGCTGCCCCCATCTATTTTTTCGCGAATCAGAACGGAGACCCGCGCCGAGCGCAGGCGGAGAGGGAAGGAGACCAGCTGGTCCAGGTCGCCGGGCAGGCACTGGTGTTTATCCATATCCGCTCTGGATATCCGGGCCAAGGCCACCTGATCCTGCGCGAAAAAACGCAATTGGAGCAGCGTTTCGGCCCAAAGCCTCAGACGGCCCAAGCTCCAGTTATTTTCGCTTTTGACCATGAATTCTTCCACATTGAACCCGTGGCGCACGATGCGCCCGGCCATGGCCAGCAGGTCGGCATTGGTGTTGGCGTAAGAAAAATTGCCGCTGTCCGAGCTTAAACCCAGGTAAATGGCCTCGCCCAGAGGGCCGCTCAGAGGCAGCCCCAGGTATTCGATGATCAGGCCGAGCAATTCGGCTGTGGCCCCGGCCCCAGGCTCCACCAGATTGACCAGGCCAAAGGAAGGGGTGTGCTGGTGGTGGTCGATATTCAATATATCCACCTGTTTCCATCCGGGGGGCATGTGCCCGTCGGCCAGGGCCGCGCCGTCCGGGCCGGAACGGCTGGGGTGCCCGCAGTCCAGAAACAGAACCAGGTCCGGCTGCCAGCCGCGCAGTTCGGCGTAATTTTTGAACAAAGGCGCGGGAATTTCCAGCCAGGCAAGGTGTTCCGGCACATCTGAAACGCAAACGAGGCGCGTCTCTTTACCCAGCAGGGCGCAGAGCCTGGCGGCGGCGCACATGCAGCCCAAGGCGTCTCCATCCGGATTGCGGTGGGTGGTGATGAGGATTCTGTTCCGGCTGCGGAGCAGTTCCGCAGCCTGGGCGATGCCGGGGCGCGCGTGGTCGTCTTGGGGCGTGTTCATTCTGTTCCTATTATTTCCAAGTCGTCATGGACCATTTCTTCAGCGCATGGCAAAACTCAACGCGCAGAAGGCCCAAAAATATATATTACTCCGGTTTGTCCAGCAGTTCCAGGCGGAGGAACTCACCGTACTGATCATAATAAAGGCGGACATTACCGGTGAGCAGCACCCGTCCTTGCTCGGTCTTTTCCTGGGTATAGACAGCCCCCACCATATGCAGGCCGCGTATGCTCGCCGCCAGGGTGGGGCGCTCCAGACGCAAAAGCATGGCGTAGGCGCGCTGGCCCTCGATCAGTTTAAAGCTGTTTTCCGGCAGGCGCGAGACATCGTCGTCCGCCAGAGGTATGAGTACAAAAGTAAATAAACCCCAGCACAAGGCCAAAGTGCCCAGATAAACCAGCAGGCGGCGCGAAAAGGATGTTTCCCGTTCGGCCTGGATTCTCGCGTTGCGCAGGGTCATCCGTCCCGACCTCCGGTTTTTTCCCGCCGCAGTTCCGGACGCGGACGAATGACCGGTATGGCCTCGCCTCCCTGCCGGGACAGAACCATATCCGGCGGGTCGGCGGCGTAATAACGGCTCACCCAGACGAGCCTGCCCTGCCGGTCAAATTTAAGACCGGCCAGACCTGAGTGCCATCCGGGCATTTCATCCAAATCCAGCCAGACGCTGAATACGGCCTCGCCCTGCAGACGACTCAGCCGCTGGGAGATGTGCCGCCCCCGGACGGCGCGCGTGGTCTCCCACGAAGGGTCCGCTGCGGCAATGATACCGGCCAGACTGTCAAAACCCTGTTCCAGGCCGGCCGCGTAATAGGCCCTGCTCGCGGGCAGCTCGTACAGCCAGTAATCCGCGCCCAGAAGGAGCAGGGCCAGCCAGAGCAGGGCCTGGACGGCCCAGGCCAGACGCCAGAACAGTTTGGAAAAAAAACGCCGCCTTTTGGTTTTTTCGTCTCCACCTATGAACATGTTTTTTATAAACGTGCGGCTTCTTCAACAATATCGAAGGCTTCAATAACATCGCCCACTTTGACGTCATTGAAGTTTTCCAGCCCTATGCCGCATTCGTAACCTTTGAGCACCTCGCGGGTGTCCTCTTTAAAACGGCGCAGCGAGGCGATCCTGCCCGTGTGCGCCACCACGCCGTCGCGCAGCAGGCGTATCTGGGAGGTACGCGTAATTTTGCCTTCCGCCACCATGCATCCGGCCACAGTGCCCGCCTTGGGCACGTTATAGGTCTGGCGCACTTCCGCCGTGCCCACAAAGACCTCTTTGGACACCGGGGAAAGCATGCCCTCCATGGCGCTTCGGATTTCTTCCACCAGCTTGTAGATGATGTCGTAGAAACGCAGGTCAATTTTTTCCTGCTCGGCCAGTTCTTTGGTTTTGGCGTTGGGGCGCACGTTGAAACCGATGATGATGGCTTCGGAAGCGGCGGCCAGAAGCACGTCCGATTCGGAGATGGCCCCGGCGCCGCTGTGTACCACGTTAAGGCGCACCTTGGCGGTGGAGAGTTTTTTCAGCTGATCCTGAATGGCTTCAAGGGAGCCTTGCACATCGGCCTTGAGTACCAGGTTGAGGGTCAATGCCTCGTCCGCGCCGGCCCGGCTGGCCAGGAAGGTTTCCAGGGTAACTTTGGATTCTTTGGCCAGTTCACGCTCGCGCTGTTTCATGGCCCTGGTCTCGGCAATGCGGCGGGCGGCTTTTTCGTCCGCCAGGCAGATAAACTCTTCGCCTGCCTCGGGTACGCCCTCAAATCCCTGCACCTCCACCGGCATGGAGGGGCCGGCCTTATCCACCTTGCCGCCCTGATCGTCAAAGAGAGCGCGCACCCTGCCGTGATGTACGCCGCAGACAAAGGCATCGCCCACATGCAGGGTGCCCTGCTGGATGAGTACCGTGCCCAACGCGCCGCGCCCCTTATCCAGTTTGGCCTCCACAATATGCCCCCGCGCCGCTCTGTCGGGGTTGGCCTTAAGCTCCAGAATCTCCGCCTGCAGGGCCAGTAATTCCAGAAACTCATCCAGACCGGCCCTGGTCTTGGCGGAGAGATAAGAAAAGGTGGTATCCCCGCCCCATTCCTCCGCCACCATGCCCAGATCAGCCAGTTCGCGCTTGATGCGGTCCGGGTTGGCCTCTTCCTTGTCCATCTTGTTTACCGCCACCATAATGGGCACCTGGGCGGCCCTGGCGTGGTTTATGGCCTCGCGGGTCTGCTCCATCACCCCGTCATCCGCCGCCACCACCAGCACCACAATATCGGTTACCTCCGCCCCGCGGGCGCGCATGGCGGTGAAGGCCTCGTGTCCGGGCGTATCCAAAAAGACGATGTCGCCCTTGGGGGTATGCACATGGTAAGCCCCGATATGCTGCGTAATGCCGCCGGCTTCGCCGCTGGTAACCGAGGTTTTGCGTATGGCGTCCAACATGGAGGTCTTGCCGTGATCCACATGCCCCATGATGGTGACTACCGGCGGCCTGGTAATGAGCTGCTCCGGCTGATCTTCTTCTTTAACGGAGAGAAAGTCGTCTTCGGAGAAGCCCACATTTTCCACTTCATAGCTGAATTCAGAAGCCACCAACACGGCGGTTTCAAAATCCAGGGACTGATTGATGGTGGCCATGACCCCCAGATTGAACAGCACCTTGATGATTTCTCCGGCCTTAAGGCCCATCTGGTGGGCCAGATCGGCCACGCGGATAAATTCCTCCATGCGGATCTTGCGTTTGGCCGCCTTGACCGGCAAAGTGGCGGGCACCTTGGCTTCAGCCGCAGCCTTGCGGCCCTTGCCCCGCCTGGTGCTGCGCATGCGGTCCTCGTCCCCATCCATGCTCTTGAAGCGCCTGTCTTCAGTAAATTCCACCGTGCGCTTGCCTTTAAGCCGTTTTTTGTTGCGGCTCTCGCCTTCTCCCGGCAGGGGCAGCGCGCCGCCGGGCGCGGGCAAATCGGACCCGTAACGTCCGGCGGGTCGGGGGGGACGCGCGTCAGTACCCGCGCCGGGGCGCTGCCAATCCTGGCGCGGCCCCGTGCCCCTGCCCACGCCGGGCCGGTCAGGACGATCCGGCCTGGGAGCGCGTTCGGGACGGCGATCGGGTCGGCCCTCCGCCCCGCGCGCGGGCTGTTCCGCCGGGCGTGAAATAACCCTGACCGTCCTGGACGGTTCGTGTTCGGTCCGGCCCGGGCGGGGTTTATCCCTCTCCGTGCGGGGAGATGCGCCATCCCTTGCGCCGGTGGCATCCTCCAACCCCTCGCCGCCCTGGCGGACAGCCCCCGCCGCCTGACCGGCAAATTTCGGGGTGGAAGAAAGGGGCAGGCCGCTGGCGTCTGTTTCCGGGTCCGCCGAAAAATTGGGCGCGGATATGCGCCGTTCCGGCTGCGCCTTCCTCTCTGGCGCCGGCTGCGCCTCATCAGGCCCAGTCCCCCGGCCGGCGGAGGGCAGGCTGAGTACACGGGCGGGCGCGGTGGGCCGGGGAGACCTGGCCTTGCCGGATCTGCCCCTGCCCGTGCGTTCTTCTCCGGCCGGGGTTTTGCCCGCCGCAGCGGCGGAGTCCGGCGCGGCTTCCTTGCCGTCGGTCGGGGCATCCTCCGGAGCCGGGGTTTGCGCCGGGGTGGGCACAACGGCCTCCGGGGCAACATCCGGCACGGCTCCGGCCTCTTCTTCCACCACCGCGTCTTTACGCCGCCGCCGGACGATAAAGTCTACATTTTTACGTTTTTCCGCAACAACGCTCTGGGTCAGGCGCTCTTTTATACGCACGACTTCTTCTTCCGCCAGGATGCTGTTCACCGCCTTGGCCGGAATATTCAGGGATTTAATCAAAGCCAGCAAATCCTTGACCGGCACGCTCAATTCCACAGACAATTCTTTCACCCTGATTTTATCGCTCATGCCTTTGCCTCCCCTTAACGGCGCGCAAGACAACACTCTGCATTTTAGCCCTGCATTCCTCCCCGCCGCACATGTAAAACCCCCGTCCGGGCCGTATCTGTTCAGGATCTTCCTTTAAATTATTTTCCGCGTCCAGCGTGTGGCGCGCCAGATCCGCCTTAAAAAAACGCTTCCGGCAGCCCAGGCACATGCGTACCGGGCGGCGTTCCGGGACTAACCCGTACATCTCCGGCATCACTGGGCCTCCTCTTCCGGGCGCGGCGCGCCGCCTTCTTCCTTACGCGATTCTGAGGACTGAAGAACAAAGTTGGCCGCGTAACGTATATCCGCCACAGAAGTGGCGTTCACCCCCTGGACGGCCCCCAGTTCCTCGTCCGTGGCCCGCAGTATGTCATCCAGATTGCGGAAACCGGCATCCAAAAAGTTTTCCAGCGGCACTCCGGCCACCGTGGCCATATTCTCCATCCACTGTCCGATGAGGTTGGCCTCGTTATAGCGGGATTCGGTATAAACAGTAATCTTCCAACTCAGCAACTTGGCGGCCAGGGTAACATTCTGCCCCCTGCGTCCTATGGCGTTGATCAGTTGATCGTCCGGGACGATCACCTCCAACTTGTTTTCATCCTCGTCAATGATGATGCGGGAGATCACCGCCGGGGCCAAGGCGTTGCCTGCGTAAGTGGCGATATCATGGTGCCATACCACAATGTCGATGCGCTCGCCGCGCAGTTCCTGCACAATATTCTGAATACGCGAGCCGCGTACGCCTACGCAGGCCCCCACCGGGTCCACATCGCGATCCCGGCTCATGACGGCCACCTTGGCCCGGCTGCCCGGGTTCCTGGCCACACCCATGATCTGCACCGTGCCGTCATCCACTTCCGGCACCTCACGCTTGAACAGGGCGGCCATATAATCGCGATGGGCGCGGGAGATGATAATCTGCGGACCGTGCCACTCACGCGGCTGCCTCATGGCCTCGCCGCCCTTTTCAGCGCCCGCGCCATCGCCGGACGGGCCGCGCACATCCACAATCAAGGCCTGCAGGCGTTCGCCGCGCTTGTAATGTTCGCGGGGGATCTGCTCTTCTTTGGGCAAAAGGGCTTCGGTGCGGCCCAGGTTGACGATCCAGCCGGCCTTGTCCCGGCGCAGGATGCTGCCCGAAACAATTTCGTTTTTACGATCCTTGTATTCCTTATAGATAATTTCCTGCTCCGCCTTGCGCATACGCTGGATGATCACCTGCTTGGCAGATTGAGCGGCAATGCGCCCCAGATCTTCCACCCGCAGGCGCAGCCCCACCTCATCATCAAGCTGGACGCTGGGGTCGTTCTTCTGGGCCTCGGCCAGGCTGATCTGCGTATCCTCATCAGCAGGATCCTCCACCACTATCTTGAACTGAAAGACATTGATGTCCCCGCTCTCCTCATCAAAGCTCACCTCTATATCCAGGCCTTCGCCGTACTTGCGCTGCACCGAGGCTTCCACGGCCGCCTCCAGGGTGGCGATCAGCATGGAGCGATCCAAACCTTTGTCCTTGCTGATCTGGTCAATGGCCTTTTTGAGTTCCGTACTCATTTCGTCCTCCGTTTGGATGCGCGCTTCGGCACACCGGGTTTTTCCGGCCAAACATAAAGCAGGCGCGCCTTTTTCACCTGAGTCCAGTCAAAATTAAGTTCATGTTCCGTCTTCTCCCCCGCCGCCGTGGCACAGAAAGATCCGTCCTCCTCTTCCTCGCGCGGGCGCAGGGCAAAACGCCAGGGGTCCGCGCCCTGTGGAGACAAGGCCGCGCAGAGCCAGCCGCGAAATCTTTTACGCCCGGCAAAAGCTTCCGGCGGTGCCGCAAGGGCGATTTCCACTTCCTGCTCCAGACAGGCGGCCAATTGCTCCGCCGTAAACAGCGGGCGCTCCAGACCGGGGGTGGAAACCTCCAAAATATATGGAAAGGGGACAATGTCTTCCGCATCCAGGACAAGACCCAGCAGGCGCGAGACCTTTTCGCATTCATCAATACCGGGCCCGGCCGCGCCGTCCCGCGACAGGCGCCCGCCCGCCGTCTCAATATAAAGCCGCAGCAGGGCGCGTTTGCCGGCCAAAAATTCCAGCCCCCACACCTCAAGCCCCATGGGGGCCAAGAGCGGCCCGGCCAGCGCGGCAATTTTATTTTGCAGCAGGCTGTTCCTGGACATATCCTCACCAAAGTAAAAAAAAGGGGGGCCTTTCAGGCCACCCCGAACGGGCCAAACCGCCCGCAGGATGAGAAAGACAGCCGTAACGCGCGGTTACGCCCGCCTCTCACTGACGAATTTGTGCATATGCCTTTGTCCTGAATCTGTCAAGGCAAATTTTGCTGTATATCGAAAAATGGCGGCCGCAAAACAGCCTGGGGAATCAGAGCTGCTTCAGGCCCGGTCCCGGCATCAGAAAATAATGCCGGGAAAAATAACGGGCAGATATACATAAATGACAAACGCCATGATGAGCCCCAGAAGATAAGGTATAACCGCCCTGGAGATCTGTTCTATGCGCATCCCCGTAATGCTTGAGGCCACAAATAAATTGATGGCCACCGGCGGGGTAATCATGCCTATGGAGATGCCGATGGTGAACAGGATGCCGAAATGGATCAGATCAACCCCAATCAATTTCACCAGGGGGAGGAATACCGGCGTCAGCAGGATGACCGCGGACGCCGTTTCCATGAATATGCCCGCAATGAGAATGATGGCGGACATCAGAAACAGCACAATGTACCGGCTGTTGGAAATGCTCAGAGCCGCCTGGGCCACGGTTTCCGGTATCTTCCAGTTGGCGAGAACCCAGCCGAATATGCCGCTGCAGGCAATGATGATCATGATTATGGCCGAGGTCCGGGCGCTCCCCAGGATGATGCCGTATAGCTCTTTCAGCGTAAGATCGCGATAGATGAAAAAGGAGACCAGCGCCGCGTAAATGACCGCCACGGCCGCCGCCTCGGACGGCGTGAACTGGCCGGAAAAAATGCCTCCCAGAATGACCAGGGGCATCAGGATGCCCCAAATGGCAGGAACAAATGTCGCCACAACGTTTTTGAAGGAAAACGGCGCCCCCCTGGGGTAATTGCGCTTACGGGCCTGTCGCAGCGATATGGCGATGAGTACGCCGCCCATCATGAAACCGGGAATAAATCCATTCTGGAACAGACGCATCACGCTTTGGTCGGCAATAACCGCGTATAGCACCATGGGTACCGAAGGAGGTATGACCACACCGATACACCCGGCGGAGGCTATAAGCGCCGCAGCCGAATCTTCACGGTATTTTCTGGCCTTCAGTTCCGGAATCAAGGTCGCGCCGACCGCCGCCGTGGTGGCCGCTCCGGAACCGGAAATGGCCGCAAAAAACATCCCCGCCACAACAGAAACAGGGGAAAGCGCCCCCCGTACCTGCCCCATCATGGCCTCGGCAAATTCAACAAGCTTTTTGGAAATAGCGCCCCGGGCCAGCAGGTCGCCGGCCAAAATAAAAAACGGCACCGCGACCAGAGGGAAGGAATCAGTCGCCGCGAACATGCGCTGCGCAATCAGGATAAGCGGCACATCACCGAGGATGAGTACGGCTGTGGCCGCCAGGGCCACTGAAAAGGCCACAGGGACGCCCAGGGCGAGAAGTCCCATAAAAATAATGAACAAAATCATGCCGCGCCCTCCTTGCCCCTATGACCGGGGAGCATTTTAAGGAGCAGGTCGAGTACATGCAGGGCCATGATGCCGCAGCCTGTGGGGATGGCAAGATATACCCAGCTCATGGGTATCCGCAAGGCGGCGGAAAGCTGCCGGGACTGCATGCCCATATAGTCAATGCCATATATAACCGCCGCCAGAAAAAACGCGCCGCATAACAGATGACAGCAAATTTCCATGGCCTTTCGGCAAGGCGCGGGGAAAAGCGCCCGGATAACGGTCACGCTGATGTGCCCGGACCGGCGGTAAACACAGCCCGCGCCGAGAAAGGTAGCCCATACCATGAGATAACGGGTCAATTCCTCGCTCCAGGAAAGGGCGACAAACCATATGCGGCAAACGATCTGCGCGCCTGTCAGCGCCACCATGGAAGCGACGCAGACAACGCAGACCATGCCGCAGGCATAATCCAACCATTCGCTGAGCTTATGGAAAACTTTCATGGAAATCTCCTTTGGAGCATATCCCAATTTTTTCAGCCGCTATGTACGGCTGAAAAACCGGCGAGGGGGTCCGGGGGGAATGATTCCCCCCGGATGGGGTTTGGGGCGACAGCCCCAATAATCTATGAACTCCAATGGGGTGATTTAACTATTTGGGAGTAGCGGCCTGGATTTTCTTGAGGGCTTCGGCA
>JAITGZ010000063.1 GCA_031280335.1 Deltaproteobacteria bacterium
CATGGCGGTCCTGTTGTTAGATTGTAGTGTAAGTGACTAAAATCTATCATAAAACAACAGAAACCGCCATTCTTTTATGCAATATCCGGGCTGGCCGTTCCCCCTTACATCGCGGCATACGCCTACAACGGACTTCTGGGTTACACCGGACCATTGCAGACATTTTTACGCAATAATTTCGATCTGCATCTTGCCGGCTTTAGCGCGCGCATCCCGGCGGCGGCATGGGCCATATGGATTTTCAGCGTAACCCTCTTCCCCTACGTATATCTTTTAACCCGTGCCTTTCTTAAAAACCAGAGCGCGGCGCTTTTTGAAAACGCCCTGCTATTGGGGGGAGGGCGCCTGCGCCTTTTTCTGCGCGTGGGCTTGCCGCTGCTCTGGCCTTCGGCCACAGCGGGCATGACTTTGGCCTGCCTGGAGGTGTTGAATGACTTCGGCGTATCCAGTTACTACGGACTGAATACCTTCACCACCGCTATTTTTGCCGCCTGGTTCGGCATGGGCGACGCGGATACGGCGGTGAAGCTGGCGGGGATTCTGCTGGCTCTGGTGCTGTTGATTCTGCTGGCCCGCAAGGCCATGCACAACGCCCGCCGTTACCACATCGTTTCCAGCAAAGAAAAACGCCTTACCCCGCAGCGGGCACGGGGGCGTGCCCAGGCCGCCATTATCGCCCTATGCGGCGCGGCCTGTCTGACCGGATTCATTCTGCCGGCTCTGCAGCTGTTCTACTGGCTCAGCCTGACATGGGAAGACGCCTTCACCAGCGACATTCAACGCGCCCTGGGCTATACCTTGCTTGTGGCCGGGCTGGCCACCTGCTCCGTGATGATCGCGGCCGCAGGCACGGTCAACGCCGGGCGCATGTTTGGGGGCCGGTTAGCCGCCATGCGCGCGCAAGCCACAACCATAGGCTATTCCATCCCTTCAGCGGTTTTGGCTGTGGGCGTCATCAGTCTCTTCACCAAAGCGGACAGGCTGCTTGGCGCGATCATGCTCTCACACCCAGGCATGCTGCTCAGCATGAGCAGTGCCATGCTCATCTTCGCCTACGCCGTCCGTTTTTTCTCCATCGGCTATCAGGCGGTGGAAAGCGGTTTCGCCAAAACAGGCATGATCTATGCCGAGGTCTCGCGTACCCTGGGGCGGGGTGTTACGAGTACCTTTTTTCTGGTGGAGCTGCCTCTGGTCAGGCATGCCGTTCTCAGCGGGGCCGCCCTGGTTTTCATCGACATCATCAAAGAACTGCCCCTCAGTCTGCTCTTACGGCCCTTTAACACCGAAACCCTGGGCACCACCGCCTACCATTTCGCCAACAATGAAGTTCTTGAAGAAACCGCTCTGCCCTCCCTGTGCATCATACTGGCCGGCGCGGTCTTCATCCTGTTGACCCAGGTCTGGGAAAAAAGGGAAAAAAAATATGTTCCTGCACATTGATTCCCTGTATTTCGCTTATCCGGGCAAAAAACGCCCCTGGACCATCGCCGATTTCAATCTCTCCATGAACGCCGGTGAAATAGTCGGCCTGGCCGGACCCAGCGGCCAAGGCAAAAGCACCTTGCTGCGCCTCATTGCCGGACTTGAACGGCCAGACCGGGGCAGTATCAGCATTGACGGGTGCCTTGTGGCCGGGGAGGGGGTGTGCGTGCCGCCCGAAAAACGCCAGGTGGGCATGATTTTTCAGGATTACGGACTGTTCCCGCATATGAACGTGGCCCAGAACATAGCTTATGGCCTGCACGGTCTGCGCCGCGCTGAAAGGCGGCAGCGCCTTGAAGCCATGCTGCGTCTGGTGCGCATGGAAGGTCTGGCCCACCGCCGCCCCTACGAAACAAGCGGAGGCCAGCAGCAGAGAACGGCCATTGCGCGGGCACTGGCCCCCGCCCCCAAACTGTTGCTGCTGGATGAACCCTTCAGCAACCTCGACGCGGAGCTTAAAAACGGAGTACGCGCCGAACTGCTGGATATATTGCGTAAAACCCGTACCACCTGCCTTTTTGTTTCGCACGATATGGCGGATCTGCGCGCGGTATGCGACAGCATCTGCCGCCTGGGGCAAGGCCAAGGCGCGTATGCCGCCGCTTTGGGCGCGCTCTGCAGTGACCATTGACCAACAATCCAGATAAGCTCAAAGCTTTTGAAATTTGGGGCTATCACCCCAAACCCCATTTGGAAGGAATGATTCCCCCCAAACCCCCTCAACGATTTTTAACCTCTGTGCGTACCCGGCGGCTTGACTGCGCCCGCTTAGTATTTACTTATATCTGACTGGGGGCTTAATCATCATGGGCGTTGAATACAAAGATTACTACAAGGTGCTGGGAGTGCCGCGCGGAGCGGATAAAGAAGCCCTGGGCAAGGCCTTCAAAAAACTGGCCCGCAAATACCACCCGGATCTGAACGCCGGGGACAAAGAGGCGGAAGCCAAGTTCAAAGACGTGAACGAAGCCTATGAAGTCCTCAAGGATGACGAAAAACGCCGGCTTTATGATCAGCTTGGCCCCAACTGGCAGCACGGGCAGAACTTTAAGCAGCCGCCCGGCTTTGAAAACTTTCGTTTTTTCGGCGGTGGCGGAGGAGCCGAGGGCTTCAGTGATTTTTTTGAAACCCTCTTCGGCGGTGCCGGGCGCGGCCAAGCCTTCGGCCCGGACCCTTTTGCCAACTTCAACCGTAAAATGTCCGGTCGGGAAAGAGGGCGGGATGTGGAGGCGGAGCTTTCCCTCACCCTGAACGAAGCCTACCAGGGCGGACGCAAGACCATTACCGCCGGGGCCAGAGGGGGAAAGTCCCTGGAGGTCAATATCCCCGCCGGCATAAAAGAAGGCGCACGCATACGCCTGGCCGGACAGGGAGGAGCCAGCCCGGGCAAACCCTTCGGCGACCTGTACCTTAAGGTCAGGCTGTTGCCCCATAAAGATTTTACCCTGGACAACAACGACATCGTCTATGAACTTAATTTGGCCCCCTGGGAGGCTGTTTTGGGTATAAAAACACGTGTGCCCACCCTGGACAAGGCGGTGGAACTGAGCGTGCCGCCGGGCAGCGGCAGCGGCAAAAAATTTCGCCTGCGCGGCAAGGGCCTTGGCAACGGAGAAGACAAAGGCGACCAGTATGTGCGCCTGAATATCCACGTGCCGGAACAACTGGAGCATGAGGAGCGCGAACTTTGGGAAAAACTGGCCGCGTTATCCAAATTTAAAGCCAGATGAACTTCGGGCAATCCAACTTTGACCGATTCAGCTTGAAACATTGCATCTAGGGCCGACTGCTTTAATTGAGAGGCATTAAAATGGATATGAATAAATTTACGGAAAAAGCGCAGGCCGGACTGGCCGAGGCCCAGGCTTCAGCCATGCGTTCAGGGCATCAAAGTGTGGAAGTGGAGCACCTGGCCCTGGCCCTGGCCGAGCAGAAAAACGGCCTGGCAATGCGTATGCTGGAACTCATGGGCTGTAGAGCGGCGGAATATGCCGAGGCCTTACGGGTGGAGCTTAAGAAGCGTCCTTCTGTGAGCGGAGCGGGAGCGGAAGGCCGCCAGCCTGTTGCCTCCGGGCGGCTGCTTGCTCTTTTGGAGCGGGCGGAGGCCAGGGCCGGGAGGATGAAAGACGAATATGTGAGTGTGGAGCATCTTTTTCTGGAATTTTTAGGCGAAGCCAAAGACACGCCTGTGCATAAGCTCAACAAGGCTCTAGGACTGACGGAGGAAAAGGCCCTGGCGGCCATGGGGCGCTTGCGCGGGAACCAGCAGGCGAACAGCCGCAACCCGGAAGAAAGCTATGAAGCCTTGGCGCGTTTTGGGCGGGACCTGGTGGAGGAAGCGCGCAAGGGCAAGCTTGACCCGGTGATCGGGCGGGACGCGGAGATACGCCGGGCCATCCGTATTCTTTCGCGGCGCACCAAGAATAATCCGGTACTCATCGGTGAACCGGGGGTGGGCAAAACCGCCATCGTGGAGGGTCTGGCCCACCGCATACTCAACGGCGATGTGCCGGAAGGGCTTAAGGATAAAATGCTCTTCGCCCTGGATATGGGCGCGCTCATTGCCGGGGCCAAGTATCGGGGAGAATTTGAAGAGCGCCTAAAGGCCGTGCTTAAGGAAGTGGAGCATTCTGACGGCAGAATTCTGCTGTTTATTGACGAACTGCACACCATTGTGGGGGCCGGGCGCAGCGAAGGGGCCATGGACGCCGGCAATCTGCTCAAACCCATGTTGGCCAGGGGTGAGCTGCACTGCATAGGGGCGACCACCTTGGATGAATACAGAAAATATATTGAAAAGGACCCGGCCCTGGAGCGGCGCTTTCAAACCCTGTTGGTGGAGGAACCAAACCGGGAAGACGCCATTTCCATCCTGCGCGGCCTTAAGGAAAAATTCGAGGTGCATCACGGTGTGCGCATAGCCGATGCGGCCATTGTGGAGGCAGTGCTGCTTTCCGCCCGCTATATCAGTGACCGCCGCCTGCCGGACAAAGCCATTGACTTGGTCGATGAGGCTGCGGCCATGATCCGTACTGAAATAGACTCCATGCCCGCTGAACTGGATGAAATAAAACGTCGGGCCATGCAGCTGGAAATTGAGCGGGAGGCCCTGCGCCGCGAGAACGATACCGCCTCGCGCGAGCGGCTGGACAAACTGGAGCGGGAACTGGACGACCTGCAGGCGCGGCAGAAAAAATTTATGGAGCAGTGGGAAAAGGAAAAGTCCGCCATCAATCAGGTGCGCGGTCTGAAGGAAGAAATTGAAAACACCCGACGGAGTATTGAAGAAGCCGAGCGCGCCTATGACCTGAACCGGGCGGCGGAACTGCGCTACTCCACCCTGCTGGGTCTGGAAAAACGCCTGGAGGCCTTGGCAAACCAGGGCCAGGATAGGCAGCGCCTGCTCAAGGAAGAAGTCCGCCCTGAAGACATAGCGGATATAGTGGCCCGTTGGACGGGCATACCTGTCAGCCGCCTGCTGGCCTCGGAAAAAGAAAAGCTGCTCCGGCTTCCGGAGCGTCTGCATGAACGCATCATCGGCCAGGATGAAGCGGTGGAGGCCGTGGCTGAGGCGGTGCTGCGCTCCAGGGCCGGACTCGCTGACCCGGCCCGGCCCATTGGATCTTTTATCTTTTTGGGGCCTACCGGCGTGGGCAAGACCGAGCTGTGCAAGGTCCTGGCCCAGGCCCTTTTTGACAGCGAAGAAAACATGATCCGCCTGGACATGAGCGAATATATGGAAAAACACGCTGTGGCCCGGCTCATCGGTTCACCCCCAGGCTATGTGGGCTATGACGACGGCGGCCAGCTTACCGAGGCCGTGCGCCGTAAGCCGTACAGCGTGGTTCTTTTTGACGAGGTTGAAAAAGCCCACCCGGACGTGTTCAACGCCCTGCTGCAAATATTGGACGACGGCAGGCTCACCGACAGCCACGGGCGCACTGTGGACTTTCGCAACGCCATTATCATCATGACCTCCAACCTGGGATCGGGCATACTTTTGGAGGGCATAGACCCGCAAGGGCTGTTCAAGCCCGGAATGCGCGAACAAGTGCTGACGGAGCTGCGCCGGCATTTCAGGCCGGAATTTCTCAACCGGGTGGATGATGTGGTCATCTTCCGCCCCTTGCTGCCGGAACAAATCAAGGGCGTGATCGAACTGCTCATGCGCCGGCTGCGCGACCGCCTGGCGGAGCGCAAGATAGATGTATGCCTGAGCCCGGCGGTAACAGAATTCATCGCCCAAAAAGCCTATGACCCGGTGTACGGGGCCAGGCCGGCGCGGCGCTTTTTGCGCCAGCGCCTGGAAACCCCGCTGGCCAGGCTGCTGGTATCGGGAGAGATCAAAGACGGACAGGCCGTTACGGCGGATATGGAAGAAGACAGAATCGTTTTCAAAATATTATAAACAGTCGGTACTTAAAAACAATTTAAGGAAACACTGATTAATTCGTGGCTCCGCCCCGAACCCCGCTGGGGGGAATAAGAAAGGGGCATGTTCACCCAGGCGCAACCTTGTCCTTGCCGCCCCTTGGCATAATGGCAAGGCACCCTCAAGAGAATAAATCAGCGTTTCCTTAAATAAACCTGTCAGGTTCAAGAGTCCATTATGCAAAGGGACTAAACCGGGGTTTACCAATTTCAAATTATCCCGTATAAAAACAATGGGCGTCCAGCCATAAAGTTGTTACCAAGGTGGTTTAAACTTTGAGGGTTATCGCCTCCATCCTGATTGAGGCAGGGGGATGGCCTTTCCCCAACCCCCTTATGCGCAAGGTGTGGCGGCACGCAGCCCCTTGCCATTTCAGACGAAGCGTTGGCTTACGCCACTACGGCCATCCGTCCGGCTTCGGACGGGAAACAGAGGCCCTGCTTCTTGTTCCACTCTACCAAAATGCGGAGGCGGCAAATGGGTAACAGTGCATATATCACAGCATCGGAGAGCAAAAGCGGCAAATCGGCCATTATGCTCGGCATGATGCAGCTGCTTCTGAAGCGGCTGCGCACAGTGGCTATTTTTAGGCCTATCATCAACCAGCCCCTGGGTTCCGATACGTTCAACCATGACATACGCCTGCTTATGCAGCATTTCGGCCTGGACATACCTTATGAAGATACCCATGCCTATACCCTGGAGGTGGCGCGGGATCTGATTAACCGAGGAGAACGCCCTCTCTTGCTTGAAACAATTTTCAATAAATTTAAACAATTGGAGTCGCAATACGACTTTGTGCTTTGTGAGGGCACGGATTTTTTAGGCAAGGACGCCGCTGTGGAATTTGAACTCAATATGGAGATCGCGGCCAATCTGGCATGTCCGGTGGTACTGGTGGTCAACGCCGCCGGCAAGGAACTGGACGATCTGCTTGAGCCCACCAACCTGACCATCAATCTTATGCGCGAAAGCGGGCTGGAAATTGCGGCCTGTTTGGTCAATCGTTCGTCCCTGTCCAAGTCCGACTCCGACAAACTGACGCAGACCCTGCACGCGCATAACGTTGCCACTCCAATGACAGTAAGCGTTTTGCCCGAAGAACCCAAACTGGCCAATCCCACTGTGGGCGACGTGTGCAAATGGATCAACGGCAAAATTCTTTATGGCGAAAAACGGCTGGATAACCTGGTGGGGGCGTATCTGGTGGCCGCCATGCAGGTGGGCAATTTTTTGGAACATCTGGTTCCGGACAGCCTGATTGTCACCCCCAGCGACCGCGAAGACATTGTGCTGGCTTGCCTGAGCGCACGTCAGTCCTCCGCCTTCCCCAACGTTTCCGGTATCGTACTCAGCGGCGGCATACCCCTGCATTCCAGCGTTAAACAGCTCTTGGATAACTGGGAGGGATCCCCCATACCCATCATTGCCACCGAAGGGCATACCTTTCTGACCATGCAAAAGATTAACAGCCTGTACGGTCGGATTGAGCCGGAAGACAAGCGTAAAATCTATACCGCCATAGGAATTTTTGAGCAATATGTGGAAGGAGAGGACTTTGCCGGGCGCGTGATCAACCGCAAATCCTCCAGGATTACCCCCAAAATGTTTGAATACGGATTGCTGGAAAAGGCCAAACGGGACAAAATGCGCATTGTCCTGCCTGAAGGCCAGGATGAGCGCATTTTGCAAGCCGCTGACGTGCTTTTACGCCGCAATGTGGCAGACCTGATCATTCTCGGAGATCAAGCCAAATTAGCTCAGGATGCGCGCGTCCATGGACTGGATTTGAGCAAGGCCGAGGTCATCGACCCCCAAACCTCCGCGTTGCTGGAGGAGTACACCCAGAGCTACCATGAACTGCGCAAACACAAGGGCATAAACCTGGAGCAAGCGCGCGATATTATGCTTGACCCGACTTATTTCGGCACCATGATGGTGCAAAAGGGTTACGCTGACGGTATGGTCTCCGGAGCGGTCAACACCACCGCCCATACCATCCGCCCGGCCTTTGAAATCATCCGCACCAAAACGCAGGGGACCACGGTTTCTTCCGTCTTTTTCATGTGCCTTAAAGACCGGGTGCTGGTTTTTGGCGATTGCGCCGTCCTGCCCAACCCGACCCCGCAGGAACTGGCCAATATTGCCGTAAACTCCGCCGAAACCGCCGCCGTGTTCGGCATTGAACCGCGCGTGGCCATGCTTTCTTACTCCACAGGCAGCTCAGGTAAAGGCGAAGATGTGGACAAGGTCAAGGAAGCCACTTCCTTGGCCAAACAAATGGTCCCCGACCTGCTTCTGGAAGGACCTCTGCAATATGACGCAGCCATAGACCCCAGGGTGGCCAAGACCAAAATGCCTGACAACCCGGTGGCAGGCAAGGCCACAGTCTTCATTTTCCCGGACCTCAACACAGGCAACAACACCTATAAGGCCGTGCAGCGCGCCGCTGACGCCATAGCTGTAGGTCCGGTGCTGCAAGGCCTGAAAAAACCGGTCAATGACCTGTCGCGCGGGGCCAATGTGGCCGACATCATCAACACAGTGGCCATTACAGCCATTCAAGCACAAGCCGTAAAAGCCGCAGCCGGGGCTTAGAGTGGAAGCCCATTTTCCCAAAACCCCTTTTGTGGATAAAAAAATCCACTTGGGCGTCTGCGGTTCCATTGCCGCCTATAAAGCCTTGGACCTGCTCCGTGCCTTTCACAAGGCGGGGATACGCGTGCGCGTCAGCCTGACCAGAGCGGCGGCGCGCTTTGTAGCCCCTCTGTCTTTTCAGTCTTTGGGCGCTGAAAAGGTATTCAGGGAAATGTTCACGGATGAATGGGGGAAAGACGGCCTGATGGATGACCCTTTCGGCCATCTGGGGCCTGGAGCTGAGGCGGATGCCTTTCTGGTCGCTCCTGCCAGCGCAACCACCTTGGCCCGCCTGGCCTGCGGCCTGGCGGATGAAATGCTCGCCGCCCAAGCCCTGGCTTGGCCAGGCGCATTGCTGTTGGCCCCGGCCATGAACCCGCGCATGTGGAACAACCAGGCCACCAGAGATAACTGCTCCGTATTGGCACGGCGCGGGCATGTCATTATTCCGCCTGGATGCGGGCAAGTGGCCTGCGGAGAGGAAGGAGAGGGGAGATTTCCGGATTTACGTCTTGTTTACCTGTATTCTTTACGCGCCCTCTCTCCTCAGGATCTGGCCGGTAAAAAAATCATGCTCACCCTTGGACCCACACGTGAGCCTTGGGACAGCGTACGCTTCTGGAGCAACCGCTCCACCGGGCTCATGGGCGCGTCCCTGGCTGTGGCCGCTTGGCTGCGCGGGGCCGAAGTACATGCCATATGCGGGTATCGGCTTGGGGGGCGGCGGTGTTTCGCGTATGTGTGGGAGCGGCGGCGGTGGCTCCAGGGCGTGGGGCCGGCGCGAGGAAGAGGCGTATGATCTCTGCCGCCTTGGGG
>JAITGZ010000076.1 GCA_031280335.1 Deltaproteobacteria bacterium
AAACAACGGTTTTTTTTCCACCGGGTCAAGGTTAAGGGCGGCCAATGCGGCTGCGGTTCTGCTCACCAGCCTGCCGTTCCGGTTCAGGCGCACAGAGCAGCGGCCAAGTTCCCCCTCCCTAAGGCAACAATACCGGGCGCACAGACGGCAGCGCGCCGCTCCCTCCGGTGTGGACTCCCACAGGACAGCCTCGGATTCTTTATTTGACAAAATAGCCTCCCCTGAATATTTTTCCCCTGCCGTCCAAGGCATGACTCCCCACGCGAGGGTGCGTCCCGGCGGCCAATACCCCGCGCTTGCGGCAGGGGCAAGGAGCGCAACATGTCTAAAAAAAGCCCTGAAGAAAGAGCCAAAGCCTATGCCGATTCCGGCGTGAATATACACTCCGGCTACGCCTTGGTACAACGAATCCGGGAAACGGTCAAAAGCACCAGAACAGCCGGGGTCTTGTCCGATATAGGCGGTTTCGGCGGCCTCTTCCAGCCGGATCTGCGCGGGCTTGAAAGACCTGTGCTGGTGAGCTCCACCGATGGAGTGGGTACCAAGTTGAAACTGGCCATAGCCTGGAAGCGCCATGACGGCGTGGGCATAGACCTTGTGGCCATGAGCGTGAACGATGTGTTGGTGCAAGGGGCCGCGCCGCTGTTTTTTCTGGATTATTTCGGCTGCGGCAAATTGGAAGTGGAGGTGGCGGCAACAGTGATCTCAGGCGTGGCCGAAGGCTGCCGCCAAGCCGGCTGCGCCCTGCTGGGCGGTGAAACCGCTGAAATGCCCGGCATGTATGCTGATGGCGATTATGATTTGGCTGGTTTCTGCGTAGGTCTGGCTGATGCGGGCAAGCTCATTGACGGCTCAGGCATCAGCCAGGGAGACGCGCTCATCGGCCTGGCCTCCTCCGGCGCACACTCCAACGGCTATTCCTTGATACGCAAGATTCTGACCCAAAGCGGTCTTGACCCTCTGGCCCCCTTCCCCGGCCTGCCGGGGCAAAACGTGCGCGACACCCTACTCGCCCCTACCCAAATATATGTATCCGCAGTACAAAAGCTTTTTGATACCTTCCACATCAAAGGCATGGCCCATATCACCGGAGGCGGTTTTTTTGAAAACATCCCCCGTGTGCTGCCCCCCGCCCTGCTCGCCCGTATTGACTTCAAAGCCTGGCCTAAAAGCCCGCTGTTCAAATGGCTTAAATCAGCGGGTGAGTTAAGCTGGCCGGAAATGCTGCAAATCTTCAACTGCGGCATCGGCTTCATTCTGGTTGCCCCCGCCGCGGAAGTGCAGGATATGCTCTCCGCCCTGCGCCGGAATGGACAGGAGGCTTGGCAAATTGGTGAAGTCGCCCTGCGGCGCGATACGCGCAGCGAACAGGTGGAGATAGTTTTTTAAAATCTGTAAGAAAATGAAGCGTCCCGAACTGGCGAAAAAAACTTTACAATGATTGGGTAAACGCTTATAAACAGCCGTATGCTGACCTTGCCTTATGCCGCGCTCAAAGAACTTTTTACTGCCGAACGCATTGAATTTGTCTGGCGGCGGTCGCCGGGTAACGAGCAGGACGCCTCCGTCACCCTGGTCGAAAGCATCAAGATTGAACCTTTCAGTATGTTCATCAGTGACGGCACTCTCTGGTCCATGGGGGCTTTTTCTTATTCCCAATCCACCCTGCCCCCGGAAAGCACCGCCGGCCGCTACTGTTCTTTCGCTCATTCCATTGCCGCTTTTCAGTCAGAACATCCAACGCATTTTATTTCCACTTCGCCTTTTTCCTACCGGCCGGAAGCCGCCCCCATCTTTGAGCGGGCCATTGCCGAAGCCAGGGCCGGAGGGGAGTATGCCGGTTCCGTCTGCCTGTACGATGACCGGGAACACGCCCCTATCCGCATTGGGCACGATGTCTGGGTTGGTCAGCACACATTGCTGAAAAAGGGCATCTATATAGGCGACGGGGCGGTGGTGGCCGCCGGAGCGGTGGTAACCGGGGACGTAGCTCCCTTCACTGTGGTGGCTGGTGTACCGGCCAAGCCCATCAGACAGCGTTTTTCTGACAAAATCATTGCCCGGATCATGGAACTGCGCTGGTGGGATTATAAATTTACAGATTTTCACGACCTGGATCACACTGAACCGCAAAAATTTTTGGATGGCTTGGCTGAAAAGCTCGCTTCCGGCCTCATCCACCCCTTTACCCCTGAGCCTGTGACCCTGCCCGGCATCAGAGACCACCTGCAGCATCTGGCCTCACGGGTCTGATCATGCCGGGCCTTTCTCTTGTTACTTACAGCCGCAATGACCACGCCTTTGCCGACGAACTTCTGGGCTATGCGCCCCAGTTCGGCGTACCACTGCTGGAGGCTATACTGGTGGATGATGCCTCATCGCCTCCATATACCGCGCCGCAGGAAACGCATCAGGCGCTGAATATGCGGGTGATCCGCCTGGAGCGCAATGCGGGCGCGGCCCAGGCCAAAATACGGGGGTTAAATGCGGCCAGGGGAGAAATCATTTTTTCGCTGGATGCGGATATAAGACCGCATGTACGCTGGCTTAAAGGCGCGTTGCCTCTGCTGGGGCATCCGGGTACAGGGCTGGTGGGAGCAGCCTGCTCCCCGGCGCGCAAAGCCGGTTACTTGGCTGAAGCCCTGTTCCGCACGGGCCGTGTGCCGCGCACAGTGGAGGAATGCCCCTTTACCCCAGGCGGCTGCATGCTGCTTACACGGCAAAGCTGGGAGGCCGTGGGCGGTCTGCGCGATTTTCCACCTGAAGCCAGAGCCTTTGAAGACGCTCACCTCTCCAGCCGTATGCGCGCTCTGGGCCTGCGCATTTTGCAGGATAACCGTCTGCCGGTTTACGAAACGCGCAACCTGCATCGCCTGGCCTGGTGCAGGCGTACGGTGGGCTATGAATACCCGTTGGTGGAGAATATGGCGGGCAAGTACGGCCCGGACAAATACCTTAAGGATATCGGCATGGCTTTGGGCAAGGCATTGGAGTACTTCAGGGAAAGTCAGAATCCGATTCTGGTTTATGTCTTCTGGCTTAAACTGGCTTTTATCCTCCACCGTCTGCTGGAGACAAAAAAAAGTATGGATGCTGCTCCCCCTTACGTATCACGGGAATTACAGGCAGTAAATTATCCCGCGCTCATGGCTCTGTTCCTAGAAGACCTCATCGCCCTGGGCGCTGACTTAAGCTCTATGTCCGCGCCGCTTCCTGAACTACACGCCATGCTGAAGCGCAGCGCGGATTCAGGTGCCTTGGCCGCCCTGGAAAACACCTGGGTGGCCCGTTACCGGGAAGAAGACCTATCCCGGCGCTTTGACCGCCACTATACGGATGAAACAGCGCCGAATTTAACGTAAGAATCGCTAACTCGCGTAGCGGCAATGATGGCTTAGGTAACCGCTGATTTATTCTTTTGAGGGTGCCTTGCCGTTGTGCAGAGGGATGGCAGAGGTAAAGCAACGCCTGGGCGAACATGCCCCTTTCTTATTCCCCCCAGCGGGGTTCGGGGCGGATCCCCGAATTAATCAGTGCTTCCTTGGAACAATTTCAAAGCGAAATTGCTCTGAAATGACAACCCTGAAAATTCAAACTGAAACCGGTATGAGAAACATGCGTAAAAATTTACTTGAAACAGAGGCGGAACGCGGTACCGAGACCGAAGTGCGCCTGAACAAAGCCTTGGCCGATGCCGGACTTTGTTCACGCCGCCGAGCGGATGAGTGGATTACGGCCGGATTTGTGCAGGTTAACGGACGGACGGTGAACAAACCTGGACTACGTTTGCGCCCAAGCGATACCCTGGTTGTGAGGGGTAAAGAAATTCGCCTTGGATCGCCGGTTTTTATTTATCTCATGCTGAACAAGCCTGTCAGGGTTGTATCCACGCTCCACGACCCTCAAAAACGCGAAACCATATGTGATTTTTTACCTCCGGAATATGCGGGCAAGCGAGTTTTCCCGGCGGGGAGGCTGGATTTTTTTTCCGAAGGGCTGCTCTTGCTGACCAATGATGGGGAGCTGGCCAGGCGATTGACCCATCCCTCCTTTCATCTGCCCAAATATTACGAACTTTGGATACGGGGAGAAGCCGGAACAGACGCCCTGGAGAGTATGCGCTCCGGCATGACCCTGGCTGAAGGGGAAAAACTGGCCCCGGCGGCAGTACGGCGGTTGGGGCGGCACACGCGTGGGGAGCGTTTGCACCTGACTCTGCGCCAGGGGGTCAACCGGCAGATCCGCCGCATGTGCCGAGATCTGAATATTACCGTACTGCGCCTTCTCAGGATTGGGCAAGGTCCGATCGTCTTGGGAGACCTCCCTCCAGGCCGCTGCCGCGTTTTAACCGGGGCTGAGTTGAGCGATCTGAGGGCGGCGGTGGGTCTTGACCTAATACAACAGGGAGAACAGCAGGGGGATAAGCAGCGGCACCAGCAAACTCAGGCACAGACCATTGAACACGGCCACTATGCCAAAGCGCTCGTTGGTGCAATGGACAATCACCGGCAGGCAGGTATCCATGCCCGTAGCTCCGGAGGCGGCCACTGGAGCCAGAGGGCCAAAAAAACGGACCAACAGGGGCGCGCTCAACAGGCTGAACAATTCGCGACTCAGGTTGGCGAACATGGCAATGGACCCCAGGGACAAATTGCCGTGATTGCTGATGATCGCTCCGGCCAAACTGTAATAGCCGAACCCAGCTCCAGCCACCAAGGTCTCACGCAGTTCAACGCCGGGCAGCAGAATAAAAGCCAGCACCGCCCCAATGGCCGTGCCGGCCGCAGCCAGCAGTGGAACCAACGCGGCGCGCAAGCCCAAATCGCGCACGATCAAAAAACTGGCCGAGTCAAAACCCATGCCCATACCTATACAAAAAAGCATGAGCCTGACGATACATGTAAAAAGCGTCTCGCCATAGAGTATGAGCGGCAGCATATCCAGTGTGCCGAGCAGCACGCCCAAACAGAAAAAAAATAAAATTACAAAAGAGCTTCTGAGGTTGCGGCTTATACTGACCGACTTGGTGGCATCCCTCTGTTCCAGACCGCGTTCCGCGAAAAGGCCGCGCAAAGGCAGGGTGAGCAGCACACTGCCCATGGCACAGCAAACGGAAATTATTACCCCCCTAAAACCTATTTGCCGCAGAGAAGCGAACAAAACCGCATCCCCGCCCAGCCGCGCGCCCATGATAAAAAGCAAAGCATAGATCGTGCCCAGAGACGCCAGGCCGGTCAACCTCGCCAGTTCCCTGCGGCGGCGCAGGAGATGACCGGGAAGAATCCCGCCGGTAAAGCAGACCAATTCAATAATCATGGGCTGAGAACTAACTTACCCCCCCAGACAAGTCAAATTTTTATTGCCTTGATCCAGATCATTTAGTTATTAACCCCTCATGAGATTCCATCTATCCCTGTTTTTGGCGGCCATAATTTTTTGGGCCGTGGCCCACCCGGAAGCAGCCCTTGCTGTTGACCAACAGCACATTGGCGATTACAGCTTTATCCTGCCGGAAGGCTTTGAAGCGCGTTATTTTGAAGACAACGGCGAGCAATTCGGCAAAACCATGATCCTGAACCAGCCGTTTAACCAGCGTGATTTCGGTCAGGCCATAGTCTATTGTCTGCGCGAAAAAAAGACTGAATACAAGCGTTTCACCTTACCGGGCAAGGAACGAATATACTTGCAGATGGGACAGCGCCGCCAGATTCCGGTTTTTATCACCGCTACCGAAGATGTGGCGCAATATGGCCTCAATTTCAAATTCAGCCTGCTGGAGGAACGCAGTATAAACAGCAGGGAAATAAAAGACAGGGAATATTTTTTTGTGGTCATTGAAATGGATGCAAGCAATGACGACTTTCACACTCTGCTCTTCATCTGCGACCTGCGCAAAAACGATGGTTTTTTTGATGCGGATGAATATAAATCCCAAGTTACCGGCGCAGCCGTTCAACTTTTGGACTCCATCAAAAAAAGGTTTTGACCCCTGCCCTGCCGGGATAAAATATATTCACGCGAGCGAAAAAGCTTACGCCATGTTGATGGATAAATACCATAAAGTGCGAGTACGCTATCTGATATGGAGACATGATGGACAAAATCATAATTATAATTTCAACTATATTTAAAAAATATAAGTTACATATAAACTGACTTAGGGCTTATCCATAAATAATTTTAGTTCTCACTTTTCGCAAAGCGATGATTGCCGCAGCCAGATGCGTGAGAGCCAAATGGGTTGAGTCCAGCTTTTCGTAGCGGATCACGAGTT
>JAITGZ010000095.1 GCA_031280335.1 Deltaproteobacteria bacterium
TCATTTTGCGTTCGTTCATCTTCTGTTCCTTTGTGGTCCAGCCACCGGCCGGAGACCATACAGTCCGTCCCCGCCCTTCCGGGCAATGCGGCGGTAAAGCCATGCAGGGCTTTACCGCCGCATTGCCGTTCAGCCTTCTTTGTCTTGACCGCTGATTTCCAGGGCGAGTCTTTCCGCCATTTGCTTGTAAGCTGAAACGTTTGCCAGCGCCCTTAGCCTGACGACCAGTTCATCCCAGGGCGGCCTGTAGGAGCAGCTCTCCATCTCTTCCAGCAATGCGTCCACCGCATCAATGTCAAAGTCTTTGGCCGCCCGGGCCAGATCGGCCACAAGCCGCGCCGGGGGTTCGTCTTTTGCGGGCTTAGTTTTTTGCGCCCGCACCTTGAGCAAGACATCAAGGTCCGCCAGCAGTTTGTCCGCAGCGGCCAGAAAGGCGGCGTTGTTTTTATGGACGAAATTGAAGTCCCCGGCCTTGGCCGCGTGTTCCAGCTCCTCGGCCATGTGCCCCACTGTTTCGGCGCAAATTCCGTAGCTGGAGCCTTTCAGCCCGTGTACGACAATGGCGTAGTCCGGCAGGGATTGCGGCGTAACCTGGCTGGCCTGGTGGAAAAGAGGGATGTTGTTGCTCAGGTATGATTGCAGCACCTCCAGGAAGGTCTCTTCGTCCCCGCCGAAACGGTCCAGGCCCTTGTTCCAGTCCAGGCCGTGAATTTTTACCTCCGCGCTTTCATGGTCGTCCCTCTGCCGGTCACGGCGGTCAAAGCCGCTGCGCCGCTCCACCCCTTTGCGCCGCGGCTGGCCGGAGCGGATGTCCAGCAGCTTGTCCTCGCCCACAGTAACGTATTTGTCGGGCGTAAGTTCATTTTCCGCTTTTTTGTCCCGCACCCAGCGCCGGATGAGCGCATCCAGCAGCATCAGGTCGATGGGTTTGGAGATGAAAGCCTGAAAACCACGGGACATGAAGATATCTTCATTGCCGGTTACGGCATTGGCGGTCAGGGCGATAATGGGCACGGTTTTGGCGTACTCCGTGCCTATTTCCTCGCGGATGATTCTGACGGCTTCCAGTCCGTCCATGCCCGGCATCATGTGATCCATGAAAATGGCCGAATATTTCACCTGTTCCCTGCGGACCAGATCAATGGCCTCCTGTCCGCTGTGTACGCAGTCGATGCTCATTCCGTAAGGCTTCATCATGCCTTTGGCTATATCAAGGTTGTTCTGGACATCGTCCACAATCAGCACCCTGGCATAGGGCAGGCGCAGATAGTTCAGCTTGACGCTACGGTCGAGCGTGGAGCTGTAATAGCGGAATTTTTTGAGGTTTTCAGCCACCTGCGGCCCGATGCTCTGGCTGGTGACGGATTTTTGCCGCAGGCTGACGGTAAAGACGGAACCCTTGCCGTATTCGCTTTCCACCGTAATCGTGCCGTCCATCATCTCCGCCAGGCGTTTGCTCAGGGCAAGCCCCAACCCGGTGCCTTCAATGGCGCGGTTGGTTCTGGTATCCACCTGGCTGTATTCCGAGAAGAGCCTGGAAAGGTCCTGGTCGCGAATGCCCATGCCCGTGTCTTTGACCCGCAGGACAAGCCGGATGTCGTCGCCGTCCCTGTCGGCGGCAACGCTGAATTCCACATCGCCTTCATGGGTGTATTTGAAGGCGTTGCTCAAAAGATTGTTGCAAATTTGCTTGATGCGCAGCTCATCGCCCAGGAGCGTCGCGGGGAGGGACTCATCCACCTTCAGGATGAATTTTATGGGTTTTTCCCCAATGCGCGTGATATTCAGGGCAACAACGTCATTGATCAGGCTGGGCGTATCGTATTCCACGGGAATAATTTCGAATTTGCCGGATTCAATCTTGGAAATGTCCAGAATATCGTTGATGATGCCGAGCAGCGTCTTGCCCGCGTTGCGTATTTTGGTCAGCGTTTCGCGGACTTCGCCGTCAAGGTCTTCTTTATATAGCGTGAGTTCGGAAAAGCCGATGATGGCGTTCATGGGGGTGCGGATTTCATGGCTCATGTTGGCCAGAAAGGTGCTTTTGGCGTTGTTGGCCGCCTTGACCTCCTCGTTCAGGGTGATGAGATTGCGGTTCTGCTCCTCCAAATGCTGGAACGGCTCTGAAAGTTTTTTGGAAATGAGCAGGGCCATGACCACGCCCAGGAGCAGAAAAATTTCCCCGGCCAGAAGCAGCCCGCTGCGGGCGTTGGCCGCCGGGCTCTCCCGCAGCGGCGCGGCCACAGCCAGCGACCAGCCCACGGCCGAACCCGTGATGCTCTTCCAGGCGCACACTATTTCCTTGGCTTCAAAGGTATAGGTGCCCACGTTTTTGCCCTCGCCCCCCCGGAGCATCAGGCTGAAGAAATCGCCGATGCTTTTGTATTTGGGGTCATATGCGGCCATTTCAATATAATTTAGCCGGTTAAGTACCACATCGTGCCGCACGCCGGCGATCATCACCCCCTCTTCGTCCAGCATGAAAATATTGCCCGTTGTCCAAAGACGGAAATTTTCAATGAGTTTGCTGAAGGTCATGCCGGATACGGTGGCGGAAAGCACACGCCGCGAGTCTATGGGCACACAGACATGCAGCACCAGCTCGCCGCCGGCGGGGCTGGCCTGCCTGGTGGTGGAAATGACGTTGTGCCCGTCGAAGGCCTCCTGTAAATATTTGCTCTCGCGCAGCAGAAAGGCCGGCGTGCCCGGTTCGCCATAAGAGGCAAGGATGCCTTCGCGGTCAAAAACCGTCAGGGCCAGGGCTTCCCTGCTTTTGGCCAGCCACCTTTCCAAAGATGGAGCAAGGGCCTCGTCGGGAACGGTCATGAGCGCCTGGGCGATGGTTTCTGTATCGGCTTTCAGCAGGTTGATCTTGGTGGTGATAAGCTCATCGGCAATGTCGGCCACGGCTGTGAGGTCCGTCTTGACCGTTTCCAGCAGACGCCGCTCTATGGAAACCATGCTCAATATCACCTGCGACGCGGTCATGATGAAAACCACGGCGATGATAACCAATAATACTTTAATGCGAATGGGTGACATGCGCCCCCCCCTCTGCTGTGCCTGAAATGTGCGACAGGCCGTCCCGGCGGGGGTCGCCCGCGACCCCCGGCTACTCTCCACACCCGGTCATGGATTGGGATGGTTAAATTAACTACATACTCCTCCCCCCCCCCCCCTGTAAAGAATAAAAACTAAACAAATCGTTTTATCCGCCGTTTTTTTGGGGGCTTTTTTCGGAGGATGTAGGTTTCGGGCATCCGGGCGCGGGGCTGCGGCCCCGCTTACCCCGGACGCGCTTCGGGTGTGATTGGCGTTTTTACGCCTCGTCCAGGGCCTGGCTCAGGTCGGCGATAATGTCGTTGATGTGTTCGGTGCCTATGGACAGGCGTATGGTATTGGGTTTTATGCCTTGATCCAGCAGTTCCGCCTCGCTGAGCTGCGAATGGGTGGTGGTGGCCGGGTGGATGACCAGGGATTTTACGTCAGCCACATTGGCGAGAAGCGAAAAAATTTCCAGCCGGTCAATGAACTTGTGCGCTTCCTCTACCCCGCCTTTGATTTCAAAGCTGAAGATGGATCCGCCCCCCTTGGGGAAGTATTTTTTATACAGTCTGTGGCTGGGTTCATGGGGCAGGGAGGGGTGATGCACCGCCTCCACCTTGGGGTGTTTTTTCAGGTAATCCAGCACCTTCAGCGTGTTTTCCACATGGCGTTCCACGCGCAGGGAGAGGGTCTCCACCCCCTGGAGCAACAAAAAGGCGTTCATGGGGGCTATGGCCGCCCCGGTATCCCGCAGCAGAATGGCGCGTATCTTGATGATGTAGGCCAGGGGCCCTACGGCCTTGGTGAAGGAAAGGCCGTGATAGCTGGGGCTGGGCTGGGTGATGGAGGGGAATTTGCCGCTGGCCTCCCAATCAAATTTGCCGCTGTCCACAATGATTCCGCCCAGGGTGGTGCCGTGCCCGCCAATGAATTTGGTGGCGGAATGTACCACGATGTCCGCGCCGTATTCAAAGGGACGCAGCAGATAAGGCGTGGCAAAGGTGTTGTCCACAACCAGGGGGATGCCGTGCGCATGGGCAACACGGGCCACCTCTTCAAGATCAATGACATTGGAATTGGGATTGCCCAGGGTTTCGATGAAAATAGCCTTGGTGTTGGGCCGCAAAGCCTGGGCAAAGGCATCCTTCTTGTCCGGATCCACAAAGGTGGTGCCGATGCCGTACTGGGGCAGGGTGTGTTCCAGCAGATTATAAGTGCCGCCGTAAATGGTCTTGGCCGAGACAATATGGTCGCCCGCCAAGGCCAGATTCAACAGAGAATAAGTTACAGCCGCAGCGCCGGAGGCCAGAGCCAGAGCGCCCACGCCGCCCTCCAGCGCGGCCAGGCGTTTTTCCAACACATCCTGGGTGGAGTTGGTCAGACGGGAATAAATATTGCCCTGATCCCGCAGACTAAAACGGGCCGCCGCGTGGGCCGCGTTCTTGAAAACATAGGACGTGGTCTGATATATGGGCACAGCCCGGGCATCCGTGGCCGGGTCAGCCTCTTCCTGGCCTATATGCAGCTGCTTGGTCTCAAAAGCCCAGGTGTCCGTATTTTTAACTCTGGCCATGCCGATTCTCCTTTTTTAAATCGCTTGATTTTGAAAATACCGAAATATCACCGCCCCAGCCGGTCTTGTGGAGGGAATCTCAAGGGGGCCGCATACCTCCACCATTATGATCCAAGGCTTTCATCCTCTGTTCCTTTGTGGTCCCCGCGCCCCCGACTGGAAGGGGCCCGCCCGGCGGGGCGACAAACAGGAAAAATTGCCGTCAGGTGTTGCCTTGCTGGTTTTATACCAATGAATATTAATTATTGGCAACACACTGAGGAAGATTTATAATATCCTGCGATACGCGGCATTTTCCTCTGGTTATGTTAAGCCAAGGTGGAAGACAAATCTGCTGGCGGCGGTTTATTTGCCTTAAAAAGAACGAGGGTTCAACGGATGATAACAGGCACGGTTAAGAATAAGGTTGATAAGATTTGGTTGGATATTTGGGCTGGCGGCATCACCAACCCTATAACGGTCATTGAGCAGCTTACCTATCTCATGTTCATCCGTTCCCTGGACGAGAAAGAGCTGGAAAACGAGCAATTTGCAAACACTGCTGGGGTTACGCTGGACAAAAT
>JAITGZ010000108.1 GCA_031280335.1 Deltaproteobacteria bacterium
AAACATGGTGGCCAGTGCCTTATAATTGATTGGCGCGGCCAGAACCTTGTTCAGCAGGTTCACCGTGTCGAACAAAAGTTTTAAACCATGCAGGGCCAAAAAATCCGTTTGAATGGGAATAATCAGCAAATCCGAGGCCACCAGGGCGTTTACCAACAAAATACCCACATGCGGCGGACAGTCCAGCAGGGCGTAATCGTATTCCTGACTTAACAGATCCAGCGATTGTTTCAGTATGACGCCCTTGCCCGCCCGTTCGTTTAAATCCACTTCCAGTTCCGAAAGACGAATACTGGCCGGCACAAGATCAAAATTGGGACCGTAGTTGACCCGCACCTTCCACCACAAAGCTGGCCAATCCGCCGGATCGGAGGTAAACAGATCGTAACCGCTGTGCTGCCGTGTTTCAGGGTAAACTCGCAGATGCACCGAAGCATTGGCATGAGGATCAAGATCCAGCAAAAGGACGCGCTTGCCCAGCCTGGACAAGGCAGCGGCCAAAGTAACCGCAGTGGTAGTTTTACCCACCCCACCTTTCTGATTGGCTATGGTCAACACCTTCATTCGCTTGCCTGGGCTGCTTTTTTCCATGTTCCTTTCCTTAGCCCTCTTTAAAATACACAATGGCACCAGGGTAAGATTCAGGCTTGAAACTGCGCGAGATATTATGCAGCGACTCGGAATGCCCTATGAACAAATAACCTTTGGGCAACAGATTGTCGTAAAAAGAACCTACTACCTGTCTTTTCATGTTATCGTCAAAATAGATGATCACATTACGGCAAAACACAATTTGCGAACGCTCAAGACGTTTGAGGCCCAGGCGGTCGCTTAGATTGCCCTGCATGAAGTTGATAATCCGCTTCATCTCCGGTTTGATCTCATACAGGTTATTTCGAAAAATAAAATATTTGCTGATGATTTCCTTGGGGGTGGTGCGCAGAGCGTAATCCGAGTAAACTCCCCGGCGGGCTGAAGCCAGCACCGGTTCGGAAAGATCCATGGCGTTGATTTTTATATCCCAGGTGCCGATTTCCGCTTTTAAAACCTCGTGCAGCATGATGGCCATGGTGTATGGTTCTTCCCCGGTGGAGCAACCGGCGGACCATATGCGCAGCCTCTTGGTGTGCGCGGCCCGCAGTTCATCCAGCACTTTCTTTAGAATAATATTTTGAAAAACCTGCAACTGTGGCGGATTACGGTAAAAACTCGTCTCGTTGGTGGTAATGGCCGCGAATAGTTTGACCATTTCATCCTTACGGCGTACGTCAAAACGCAGATAATATGAATATTCGCTAAAACTCTTCAGATTGAGTTCTTTTAAACGGTTGCTGAGTCTGTTTTCAATCAGGTATTTACGATTTTCGGCGATGTGAATGCCCGATTGTTCATAGATAAAGTCGCGCAGTTGTATAAACTCCTCATCCGACACCCGCAGGCCTTTCTGCTGAGACACAGCCTTATTGGCAAACAAAGAGGACATATTTATCTCCCCCCTGCCCCTGATGCCTGGCGTATCTTTTCAACGGCTTCCACTGCGGCGCGCTGCACATCTTCTTCAGGATGCTCCATAAGCGGAAGCAGATGTTTAAGAACTGCCCTGTTGCCGCATTCCACCAGTGCCTCAATGGTTTTAAGCACCACCAGAATATGTTTGTCTTGCAACATTCTGAGCAATTTGTCGCCCATAAGCGCATCATGTTTTTTGCCCAGGCTTTCCACACAGCGTGCCCGGATCCAGGGATCAGGATCATCCAATCCCCGCAGCAGATATTTTTCATCCATATTATCCGGGCACATGCCCAGCACATCAATGACCGCCAAGCGTACGTCTTTGTCTTCATCATTCAGGCAGGGGGCGAGGTAACTCATCCGTTCCACCGTGAGATCGCGTCCTCCATTGCCCAACGATTCCACAGCCATACGCCGTACCTCCGGCGACTCATCGTGCAGGCCCAAAGCGATCTGCGGCACAATGTCCGCTTCATCATTGTAGGAGCGTAAAGCGTAATAAGCCATCTGCCGGTTGAAAACCTCTTCAGCTTGAGTCATTTCGACGAAACGGGCGCGGATTTCAGGATCACGCACGGTCATGAGCGCATCCAGGGCGGCATCTTGCACGTCTGGATATCCGTGCGTGAGAAAAGGCCAGACTTTTTCATAAACCAGGGTGCCGTCTCCCATGCGGCCCAAAAAAAGCAACGCGCTTTTAAGGGCAGTGCCGTCCTTTTCTTTATCCAGTACTTGTACGAAAAAATCCACGTCTTCACGTCCGCACACGGCGGAAAGCACATTAAGACAGGAACGCCGCACATCGCGCCCCTGTTCCCAGTAATGTGACTTGAGCAGTTCTGTGGCGGCGCGGTCATGAATATAGGACAATATATCCATAACCAGCAGTTTTTCCGCGTCTTCGCCTTCAAGCAGGCGTTCTTCCAGCATCGGGTTATAACCCATGCCGGCCAGGGCCTGCACGATATGCAGCATCCTCTCGTGATCGCGATCTGCATCCAGGCCGCTGAGCAACTTAAAAATGGCCGGGAAGGCCTGAAAATATTTGGAAGAACATAGCCCGTCAATGGCCGCGTCCTGCACATCCGCGTCATCATCGCTCAAGGCGGTTAACATATGAAGGCACAGGGTGGCATGTTCTTCTTTGCCCAGGAGGTTCAAAGAGTTCACGCCCAAAAGCTGTACAATGGCCCGCACAATGCGGTTGCCGGTGGAGGGAGAACTTTGAGGCAGGCGTTTGATCAGTACGGGCACGGCCTTGATGTGGCCCAAGTTGCCTATGGCCTCCACAATGTTGGCCGCCACAAGATCGGAGCTATTATCCAGAATTTTGAGCATGGCCCCCACGGATGACTCGGCCTTGACTTTGGTCAGGGCCTCAATAACCGCGAAACGCACCCATTCATCATCATTCAGAGCCTGGTTCAGTGCCGGGGCGGCTTCCGGATAGGCAAGCGCGCCCAAGCTCACCGCCGCCTGATAACGCACGTTTACTTCCGGATCGTATAAAAGCGCACGCGAAAGCTGGGAAACAGCCAGGGCGCTGCCGGTGGAACCGAGAATGTCCGCGCCGAAAATGCGTACATCAGGGTCGTCATCATTCAGCAGTTCACCCAGAAGGTGTACATCGCTTTTGCCGATTTCGCGCAGCACATCCATGGATAGATTGCGCACCGAAACGTTTTCGGAACGCAGCAAAGGCATCATCGCCAGGATCACCTGCTGGCCGCCTATTTTACGCAGAGCGTAATCAACGGACTCCTGCACCCCGGGATTTGGAGTGGCAAGCTTTTCTATCAATAGCGGCAGGGCTGAAGCCATCTTGGCGTTACCGGCCTCATAAGCGCCTTCGCGTATTCCGTCCGGATCGCCGCCCGCAAGCAAAGCCAATACCTGTTGTTCTTCCATAAATAGTGCCTTTTTCAAATGGTTCGCGCCAGTTGAGGCTGGAGCGCTCATTTATATAGATTATCCATTATGGCTGAGGCAATATCGTTAATATCAAGAATTTCATCGGCTAACCCGGCGTCCACTATGGCTTTGGGCATGCCATAGACCACGCAGGATGCCTCATTTTGGGCTAAGGCGCGTCCGCCGCGTTTTTTCAACACCTCTATGCCCGTCTGCCCATCGCTACCCATGCCGGTGAGGATCACCCCCAAGGCACGGATGCCGATCTGTTCTCCCACGGAAGACATAAGTTCATTGGCGGAAGGTTTGTAAATAGCTGTTTTCGGCTCGTCGCTGATAATGACGGTGCGCAGGCTGAGTTTGGCTGAAACGCGCATATGTCTGCCGCCGGGGCAGATATAGGCGCAGCCGTCGCGCAGCTTTTCACCATCTTCCGCTTCCTTCACGGAGATTTTACAGGACGCGTCCAGGCGGGCGGCAAAAG
>JAITGZ010000109.1 GCA_031280335.1 Deltaproteobacteria bacterium
TGAGCCACTTCAGCGCCAGCCAGCGCTGCCTGAAAAAGCCCCAATCCGTGAACAGACCGTAAATCAGACCGGTCAAAAGACAGCCCAGCACCCCAAAGATGACCACCACCCAAATGTCCAGCTTGTGCGCGGCGGCGTTGATGCCGTGCAGCATGCCGTCGCTCACGGCCTGATCATTGTAAATATTCAGCAATGCCAGCCCTATGCCCGCGCCAATCCAGCAGCAGGCGGCGGCAAGGTGTACCAGTTTAAGCCATTTCAAAGCCTTGCCTTTTAATTTGGGCATATGCACTCCTTAATAGCGGGCGAAGACCCGTTTGCGTCTTATTAGCATCCCAGAAAAAACGGATTGAGATTGCGCGTCAGCCTGTTCTCGCCAATATAAAACACAAAACTCCCCTGATCAATATGCTCCAAGCCCAGATCCCCTTCCAATTTTTTTCAGCCGTGCATAGCGGCTGAAAAACCGGCGAGGGGGTCCGGGGGTAATCCTTCCCCCGGATGGGGGTTGGGGCGACAGCCCCAACATACGCGCGGTCACAAGGCAATGGTCAATACAGAGCCTGCCTTACAGATTAAGCAGTGGCCTTTATCATGAATTTGGGATACATTGAGCGAAATTCAGGCTGAACTTCCGACCCCCTGGTCAGGAAGCAAACCCAAGGGAGTAAAAAATGCAAAAGTACGTTTGCGCCACCTGTGGCTATGAATATGACCCGGCCGTCGGCGACCCCGAACACGGGATAAAACCCGGCACGCCCTTTGAAAGCTTGCCCGCGAACTGGGCATGTCCGCTTTGCGACGAGCCTAAAAGCGTGTTTGAACCGGCCTGAACGCATGCATATCTGACCGTTGGATGAGTTCCCCCGCAACCAGGGGAACAAAGGGGCGCGGGCTGCAAGACATGCCGCGCCGCCCTTCTATTGCTATTTGCAACGCATGGAGACAGTATCATGACCCCCGTTGAACTTAAAAAAGATATTTTCTGGGTGGGCGCGGTCAACTTTGGCTGCCACGATTTTCACGGTTACTCCATCGCCCCCAGGGGCACATCCTATAACGCCTATCTGATCAAAGACAAAAAAAACGTACTCTTGGACACGGTGCAGGCGCATGAGGCCGAGGTCATGGCCGCCCGCCTGGAGCTGACCATACCGGCGGAAAAAATTGATTATATAGTGGTCAACCATCTGGAGCCGGACCATGCCGGGGCGCTGGAGTACATGGTACGGCGCTGCAAGCCGGAAAAAATCTTCTGCTCCGTCGCGGGTCTTAAATCCATGGCGGGTTATTTCAATATCAACGGCTGGCCCGTGCAGGCCGTCAAAACCGGCGATGTGATCAACATAGGCCGGCGTAATATCCATTTTATTGAAACCCGTATGCTGCACTGGCCGGACAGCATGCTTTCCTATATTCCCGAAGAAAAACTTTTGATCAGCAACGACGCCTTCGGCCAAAACATCGCCGCCAGCTTTATTTATGCGGATCAGGCGGATCGCTCCGTACTGACCCAGGCCATTGAAGAATATTTTTTCAATATTGTCCTGCCCTTCTCTCCCCAGGTACTCAAAACCCTGGATCTGGCTGCGGAACTAAAACTGGATCTGGACATGATCGCCCCGGATCACGGCCTTATCTTCCGCACGCCGGAAGATGTGGCCTTTATTCTCGGCAAGTACAGAGAGATGGCCCTGCAAAAGCCCAGGAAAAAGGCCCTGATTTTTTATGATACCATGTGGCACAGCACAGAATTGCTGGCCAAAGCCGTGGCCGATGGCCTGGATAAAAGCGGCGTGCCTTACCGGATGATGTTTCTAAAAAATCACCACCACAGCGAGCTGATGACCGAACTGGCCCGCTGCGGGGCTATTTTGGCCGGTTCTCCCACCCATAACAACGGGGTAATGCCCCTGGTCAGCGCCGCCCTTACCTATATCAAGGGACTACGCCCGCAAAACCTCTTGGGCGGAGCCTTCGGCTCTTACGGCTGGTCCGGCGAGGCCCAAAATAAAATCGCCGACATACTGACGGAAATGAAGGTGGAGCAGCCGGCCGCGCCCGTGAAATGTATGTTCCGACCGCAGGAGGCGGATTTGACCGCCGCCGCCGCCCTGGGGCAAAGCGTAGGCGCAGCCCTGGCCGAACGCTGCCGCTAAAAACCTTGCCGGGCTTCCGGGGGGATCACTCCCCCCGGACCCCGCTGACGATTCTCACTTTTGTAATCTGCCGCCGGGACGCAATTTGCCCTTTCGCAAATTGAGGCCGTTGCATAGCATATTTGACTTCAGCAAATACACTGAAGGCACATATGGAACGCAAACTTAGAACTCACGGGCTGGCGTATTTTCAACTCTTTCCAGTCGCATTGCGGCCGGAGAACACCCCTGAGACGCTCCATCGTCCCTCAGGGGTGAGAAAGCGTACGCCCAGGCCGCAGCACAGGGCCAGGGTCAGCCCGCCGAGCAAGGTCAGGGCCACGGGCACAGCCTTTTCTCCCCCCTGGGAAAAACACATGGAAATGGCCCCGAACATGATGGGCACCACCCGCAGAGGCGTTTTGGACAGGGGCGGGATAAAATGCACGGCGCACTGCACTGAACAGACCACCGCCACCACCAGGGCTGTAGCCAGGTCGCCGGCCATGCCCCAAGCAATAAGCCGGTCAATGCAGAAGAGGTAGAAAAGCCCCCAGATCACCCCCACCAGCATACTCAGCACGTAACTGAGGTATTCCTCCGGTTTGGCCCCGCCGGTGAAATAAATGGGCAGGGCCACAAAGGTCATCCAGATGATGCCATATGGCGCCAGGGGGGTCTGAAGGTACAGATAGACATAAAAGCCGCTGAGTACGCCAATCCATATCGCCCAATTCACCAGATATCTTACAGACATAGCGCCTCCCGCCGTTTACTGCGGCACCCCTGTACCGCTTTCAGGGGGACTAC
>JAITGZ010000117.1 GCA_031280335.1 Deltaproteobacteria bacterium
CAAACTCAAACGTAAAATGCTCTAAAATATCTTCAAAGTTGAAATTGCCCTAAAATGCTTTAACAGGGACAAAACCCATCTCTTCCGCCGCGCACGGGTAATCCGGCCGCACCCGGCCCTCAGCCCACAAGGCGTTTTGTATTTTCCACCAATCCATGTGTTCAAACACCATTTTAACCTGCCTCAAGGCCGCGCGCATATCTTCATCCTTGCGGCTGCCCGCGCGCAAATCACTCAGCACGGCCTCCTCCAGCAGTTCGCAGGCCAGCCCCGCCGCAGGCCGCCCGGCAAGGTGGCGCTGCGCAATAACGCGCGCCTGGGTCAGGGTTTCTTCCGGCAGGGTCATGCCATATACAGCCAGGGGGATATAAGGGGCGATGAGGCTCCATTGCGGCTCGGCAGTCTGGGCGGATTGGCCTTCTTCCGGCGTACGGCACTGGGCGAGCAGCAGCCGGGCCGCGCGCAGCGCGTCCGCGCGCCCGGCCCGCAGCACACGGTTCAGCAAGAGCGTACCCAGATAGTCCGCAAGATGGCGGGGGAGATCCGCGCCGCAGCGCCCGTACGCCCGGCCTGACGCCGGCTCCCCCGCTCCTCCTTCCGCCGCAGCCCATGCCTCCAGCCGCGCCCGCATGAAATCCACGGGCACCTCCTCCCCCGGCAGGGGCAGCGCGCCGCGCCAAACGTAACTCTCACCCGCGCCGCCCTCCGGCGCGGCCAAATCCGCCCGGCCGGAAACCAGGCCAGGGGCGTACTCCAGGCAGGTCAGACGCAAAGTCAGGCCGGGCCAGCGCAGACAAACCACGCCCCCGGCCTCGGGCAGACGCCCTTCCGCCCAGGCGTGCAAATAGCCGAAAAGACACATCCCTGCGGGATCCTGACGCCCAGGCAAGGCGCGGCACCTGAAAACATCCCGTCCGTCCCCCTCCTCCGCCTTGTTGGAATGAGCCTGGGCCAGGGTCTCTTCCAACACCGCCTGCATATCCGGACCGCCGGAAGCGCGCATAAGCTCCATGGCGCGCAAAGCAAAGCGCATGGCGTTCACCGGCTCGATACGGGAAATGTCATCAAAAAACCAGGCACAGCTGGTGTAGGCGGCCAAAGCATTCTCCTGCATACGCAAAAGACGCCAGGCCAAAGCCGCCCGCTCCGCCGGATAATCGGGGCCGCCCCCGGTTGTGGACAGAGCCGCTTCATACTTCGCCAGGCAATCGGGGCTGCCCGCCCCGCACCCTGCCTGTGGGGCCGAGGGCCCCCCAGACCCCCCGTAAGGATAAGGCGGCGTATGGACAAACATGCCCATTTCCGGCACCCCGCCCCTCCCGGCGGGTTCTTCAGCCGCCATGCGGCTGGAAAAACATGGGAGGGTTTCCAAAGGGGCTGGCCCCTTTGGCGGGGGAGCCGGGGGCAGCGCCCCCGGCATTATGATTGCGCCGGAGGTACCGGGGGCACCGCCCCCGGCAGGATTGCCATTTTCCATTTCTTCACGCAGCTCTTGCCGCAAAAAGAGCGGGGCCGAGGCCGGGTCGGCCAGCACCTGTCCGTAGCGCAGCAGGGCGTTTTGCGGGTTCTTGAACAGGGCGGCGCCCCGGCTCAGGTAGTGGCCGTCCACGGTTTCTTTGAGTTTGTCCAGGGCCCGGCGCAGGGGGGCGCGCCAGTTTTGGTTCCAGCCCGCGTGTCCGCCGGTGCTGCATCCGCAGTCGCTGCGCCAGCGCTCCACCCCGTGGGCGCAGCTCCAGGAGGAAGGGCTGTGCAGGATGGCTTCGGCTTCGGGCGGGTTGGCGGCGAGGTACGCGCCAAAGTTGGTGATTTCCAGATGGCCGCGTCCGGCGTAGCCCTGGGCCAGCACATAGGCCAGGGCCATTTCGCCGAAGGTGAAGTGGTGTCCGTAAGTCTCGCCGTCCGTGGCCAGGGTGAGCAGGGCATTTTCGCCCGGCAGCGCGGCGGCGGCCTGGCTGAGCTTTTGCCAGAATTTTTCACCGTCACTGAGCAGCCCTTCAAAGGCCACGTTCTGGGCCAGATCCGCCTGATAGAAAAAAGCGGCCATTTTTCGCCCCGAGGGCAGCTCGATCCAATAGGGGCGTCCCACGTCCAGGCTGTGCCCGTCCACCGGCAGGCATTCGCCTCCCTGCCCGGCGGAAGCGGCACTGACCTGGTGGGGTGAGAGTACGACAAATTTGATGCCCCGCGCCGCCGCGGCATCCAGGGTGGGCAAATCCACCGCGCATTCTGAAAACCACATGCCTTCAGGGTCGCGCTTGAAGCGGGCCGCAAAGTCATCCAGCGCCCAGGCGATTTCCACCTCTTTATCCCTCTGCGAGGCCAGGGGCATGATGATGTGGTGAAAAATCTGGGCCATGGCGTTGCCGTGCCCCCAACGGGCAAGGCTCAGGCGGTCCGCCTCCTGTATGCGCTCCAAAAGTTCCGGCGCTTCGCGCGCCAGCCAGTGCATCAAGGTGGGCCCCACATTAAAGCTGATCCATTCATAGCAGTTCACCAGGTCGGCAATGCGCCCGCCGGCGTCCAAACGCCGGCTCCAGGCCAGGGGGGCGTAGCTTTCCCGCGTGATGCGCCCGTTCCAATG
>JAITGZ010000127.1 GCA_031280335.1 Deltaproteobacteria bacterium
ATATAGTGCTGGGTCAGCAGGGGTATAACCACGGCCGGGTATTCGGATCCCTGGGATTTATGGACGGAGATGGCATAGGCCGGTACCAACTCGTCCAGCTCTTCCCGGCTGTAGAGTACATTTTTGTTGTCATCGAAGCGGACTGTGATCTCGTTTTCTTCAGTATCCACATGACAGATGCGGCCAATGTCGCCATTATAGACATCTTTTTCGTAATTATTTTTAATCTGCATCACCTTGTCGTCCAGGCAAAAATGCCGTTCGCCCCGGCGCAAACCCACACTTTGCCCGTTCAAGGCTTGTTGCAGGCGTATATTCAGGGCGGCAGCCCCAGCCGCGCCCTTGTGCATAGGGCTAAGCACCTGTATTTCGTCCACAGGATGAAGTTTAAAACGGCGCGGAATATGGCTGCGCACCAAGTCCACCACCATATCGGCGCATTTGTCCGGGTCTTCCTGGCGGATAAAATAAAAATCGCTCAAGGTTCCGTCATCTGGAGAGGGCATAGGCACCAGCCCCTGGTTGACGCGATGAGCGCTGAGAATAATGGAACTTTCCGCCGCTTGGCGGAATATCTCCATTAACTCAATTACCGGTACGCGGTCAGACGCCATAATGTCGCGTAAAACATTGCCCGCTCCCACGGAAGGCAGTTGATTCACATCGCCCACCAGCACCACGGTGGCCCCCAAGGGCACGGCTTTGAGCAACTGAAACATTAGAATGGAATCAAGCATGGATGCTTCATCCACCACCAACAGGCCGCAGGCCAGGGGATTGTTTTCATTACGGGCAAAGCCGTCTTCGCCTGGACTGTATTCCAGCAGACGGTGGATGGTTCTGGCTTCGCGTCCACTGGTTTCAGTCATGCGCTTGGCCGCCCGCCCCGTGGGCGCGGCCAGAAGGATCTTACTTTTAACCTTTTCAAATACCTTGATAATGGCATTGATAACCGTGGTTTTGCCCGTACCCGGCCCGCCGGTGATGACCAATACCTTGCCGCGCAGACTGGCCCGCACCGCCTCAACCTGTCCCCGACCCAAATCCACCGTGCTTTTGGACAGGGCGTAGTTTAAAAACGCTTCCTCTTCAGCAAAATAATCGGATTTGGGCGAATTGATTAACCGGTTCAGATATTGGGCGATGCCTTGCTCACAATGGTAACTTATCGTTAAATACACCGCTGTGTGCAAAAAGTCACCCTGATGATCATAAAGGTCTTCCAAAATAACCCGATCGGACAGTTCCAAACTCTTTAGAGCCGCACGCACGTTTTCTTCTTCCAACTCCAACTCGGACATACTTTTGGTCAGCAGGTCATCCAGGGGATAATAAACGTGCCCTTCGTCATTCAAACCGCGCAATGCATAAAGCACGCCGGCCTCGGCGCGCAGGGGGCTGTCATGCTCCACTCCCAGCTTGCGTGCCAGCATGTCGGCGGTTACAAAGCCGATGCCGTGTATATCCATGGCTAGACGGTATGGATTTTCGCGCACCGTGTCCAGGGCATCAGCCCCGTAATGGCGAAAGATGCGCACAGCGTAAGAGGTGGAAATATCATGCGGCTGCAAGAACATGATCAGGGAGCGAATGTTTTTATGCTCTTCCCAGGAGGAGCTGATGGCCTTGATCATCTTGATGGTAATGCCCTTGACCTCAGAGAGGCGTTCCGGCTCTTCATCCAGAATACGCAGAGCCTCATCGCCGAAACGCTCCACAATGCGCTTGGCCATGGCCTGGCGTATGCCCTTGATCAGGCCGGAACCCAAGTAATGCCTGATGCCTTCGGCCGTGGCAGGCAAAAGAATGTCGTAAGAGCTAAACTGGAACTGCCGGCCAAAACGCGGGTGCTCCGCCCATGCGCCCGCAAGGCGCACACCCACCCCCACCTGCGGGGAAGGCATTACGCCGACGGTGGTACACGGGTCGGCCTTGCCATGCGGCTTTATGCGCAACACGCTGTAGCCGTTTTCATCATTATGAAAAAGCACCCGCTCCAGTGTCCCCTCAAATTCCACTTGCGCCGCCTGTTCCGTCAATAAAGGGCGTCCTTCCGGCAAAGATTCAGATGCTTTTTTCATTTGTTTGACTTTACAATAACTTGACTACACCGGGGCCGCGCCCCGGTACACCTCCGCCCAAGGTGATTTAATCCTGCACTGCTGTAAATCTTCAAAATCCTAAAGTTTCATCCGGTGTATCAAAATAGGCCTGCAGATCTTTTTCTTCCTGCGTATGCCCCGATGCCCCAAGGCGGGCGTTGGCCAGACGCTTGCCGTACTCCACCGCCGGCTGATCCAAGGGGTTGATCTTCAAGAGCCAGCCGGTGAAAAGAGTACTCAGTTCCAACAGGGCGATGAGCCTGCCCGCGCTATGCGCATCCGGTTCGTCCAGGCTGATTCTGACCAGGGGAAGGTCATTGGCGGCAAAAGCCCCCAAAGTGCCTATGGTCTCCGCGTCCAGCACATCGCCAAAGTATTTGCCGCGCAGATAAGCCCACTGTGCCGGGGTTTGGGGACTGAAGCGCGGCCCGCGCGATAAATTTACCCCCTCCAGGAACAGACAGGCTTTATCTTTGGGGCCGTCCAGGAACATCTGCAACAGTGAATGCTGATCCGTAACCCCCACCGCCGGCAGAGGCATGGAGCCTTTACCGGACTTGCCCAGGCTCTCGCCCCAAAGCTGGGCGAACCACTGTCCGAAACAAGCCCAGGCCGGGATATAGGTGAAGAAAATAAGCTGGCTGTAGTTGTACTCCATCAGGGCATGTCCCCATACAGCCAGACGCCAAGCCGGATGCGCGCTGAATTTGTCCGGATCGGCAAAAACACGGCTCATGACGGAATGCGCCCCCTCCAGAACACCCTGCCAGTCCAGACCGCAAAAAAATGCCGGCACCATGCCCACGGCCGAAAGCACTGAAAAACGCCCCCCCAGATAATCCGGCACAGGCAGGGAGGGCAGGTTTTTCTCTTCCGCCTCCTGTCGCAGCGCGCCCTGCCTGGAGTCGGTAATGACCAGAACATTGTTGACCCAGTTCTGTCCTAGTTTGGCCTGCAACCAGTCGCGCACGATGAAATACTGCGCCATGGTCTCAATGGTGCCTCCAGATTTGGAAATGACCACCACCAGGGTGTCCTTGGGGGGGAGTCTGTCCATCCAAGCACCAAGGGCCGGGGCATCAATGTTATCCGCAATCCACAGCCAGGGGCCTTCATGCCCCGGCCAATCCTGCTCCGGCAAAAACGCACGCTGTAAAGCGCGCGGCCCCAGAGCGGACCCGCCTATGCCCAGCAGAAGCATATGCTTGAAATTGTCCCCAAAGCGAGACATGACCTTGGGCAACTCTTCTTTTAAACTCTCCAGGTAAGGCATGGTGACAAAAGGCAGCCGCCCACCGGAAAGTTCCGCCTTGAGCATGGGCAGATAGTCGCGGGCAAGTTCCCTACCCTGATCCCAAATGTTCCCGGCCAGGCTCATCCGCCCTTTCGTGGCCTGCCCCCAATGCAAACAGTTCGCGCTCATGTTCCCTCCCCTGTCTTATTCCATTTGCGTCATTTATTGACCTTGAACAAGGCTTCGCGTATTTTGTCCAAAGCCCTGACCAGGGTTTTTTCTTCCGTAACGTAAGAGATGCGCACACAGTCGTCCTCGCCAAAGGCTTCGCCGGGTACCAAAGCCACCCCGGCTTTTTCCAGCAAATAGGAACACAGGGCGGTGGAGCCGGAAATTTTACCCGAATACACATTATGCATATCCGGAAAAACATAAAACGCGCCATGAGGTTGAGGGCAAAAGACCCCCGGCCAGGAGGCGATGGCCTCCATGGTCAACTTGCGGCGCCGTTCAAAAGATGCGCGCATTACGGGCAACTCCGGCATCGGCCCGGCCAGGGCGGCCAGAGCGGCCTTTTGTGTGATGGAGCAGACATTGGAGGTACTCTGCCCTTGCAGCTTGCCGGCCGCCTTGATCAAATCCGGATGGGCCATGATATAGCCCAGACGCCAGCCGGTCATGGCAAAACTTTTGGAAACGCCGTTCACCACCGCGAAATTTTCCGGGTGTTTCTTCCACCAACCGCACAGACTGTAATGCCTGGCCGGGGCATAGACCAATTGATCGTAAATTTCATCTGAAATAAGCAGTATCTTACGCTCCACCGCCCAGGCTGCCAACGCGTCCATTTCGGCCTGGGTGTAAATGACCCCGGTGGGATTGGAAGGGGAATTAAGAATGCAAATTCTGGTGCGGGAGGTAAAATGCCGCTCCAAGTCTTCCGGCCGTACCTTAAAACCGCGCTCCGCCCCGGATTTGACCACCACCGTCTTGCCGCCGGCAATCTCGATCATGGCGGGATAGCTGACCCAATACGGTGCGGGCAACAGGGCTTCATCCCCAGGATTAAGCAGCGACATTACGGCATTGAACAGGCACTGCTTGCCGCCGTTGCCTATGAGGATATTCTCCGCCCCGGCTCCGGCCTCGTAATTGCGGTTGAAATACTCCGCCGCCGCCCGGCGCAGTTCAGGCATGCCCGCCTCCGCCGTGTACTTGGTAAAGCCCTCTTCAATGGCCCGTACCGCCGCCGCTTTGACTGAGGGAGGCGTGTCAAAATCCGGCTCGCCCACGGAAAGGCTGATGATGTCCCGCCCGGCCTTGGCAAGCTCTAAGGCTATGGCGTTAACCGCCAAAGTAGCCGAAGGTTTCAAGGCAACAACTCTGTCCGCTAAACGCATAACCCCGCTCCCATATTTAGGATATTCGCCACCAGTCCCCACACTTTACGCCCGGCGCTTAACAACGCGGCAACAATAAAATAACATGTTATGCCCTGACTGTAAATTAAGGCCATTCACCTTTGAAACGCTCCGGGGCGGGGGCAGTATATGCTCAGGCTACCTTTGCGGTTCCTTCCCCAAATTCACGGCTTCTCCCTCCACAATTATTCTCCGTCTGGCGGAGGAAGGGCTGGGTACCGGGACGGGCAGCGGGCGCTGAAGACGCGGATCGGGCAATTTGTTATATATCTGCCAATATTCCGGCCAGACAGCCTGGATGCAATCCGGATTATTCAACTTGATATTGGCGCGCATAAAGGCCGCCAGGGATAGCGCCAACCCCCAGAAGGCGTTCGGGCTTGACCAGCCGTTTTTTTTGGAGGAGGCGGCATGAAAGGCTTCTTCGTCCAACAGGGTCAGGCGCAGGCCATCTTCGCTCTTGTTCAGGACAAAACCGGCCTGGGCCAGAAACTCTTCAGCCAGTGTCAGGGCCGCCCCTTCAGGGTAGCGGCGGATTAAGACATCTTTTTGAAATTTATGCACCAGGCGAGCATTTAAAAGCCAAAATAGGGGGTGCAGTTCAGGGCTTAGGTTCGGCATATCCAGGGCCTCCGGCCAGCCTTTCTCCGGTGCGGGCACGCACGTGATGCCCTGGATATCCTTTTGAGGCAGCAGAGGAAATTTGGAGAGCAGGGCCATAACTTCGTGCGCCGTGGATGAATCCGGCCATATGCCGCGCCAGTGCGCTTTGCCCCCGGCGAACAAGGGTAAGGCAAGGCCGAAGGCGCAAAGACAAACATCCAGCACCGGCCATACTTCTGTGGGACAAAGCGGAGCGTCCGCCTTGGCTCCTGGGTAGTCTAGACATTCTCCATCAAGGCGTACCCCTGTCCGCAGACGTTCAAAAAGCGGGAATATAAGCCCCAGCAACCAGGCGCGTTGCTGTTGGGGCAACAGCGCCAAGCTGACGCATACGGGGTCAGCCCAGGCCACAGCGGCCCAAAGTAGGGCCAAAACACCTTCCAAAGGCAAATCCGCTGGTATCTGTATTTTTTCTGGTAAAAGTCCAGAACACTCCACATTGACTGGCAGTCCCTTGGATCCGGGCACCACCCAGGCCAGGCGCGCCCCCAGGCTCGGCAAAAAATGACCCAGGGCGCTTAAATCCGCCTCTTTCAGGCTTGTGCCACCGATGAAACGCAGGCGCCCAGGTTGGGATATGCCAAAAAAGGCCAGAAGGTACATGGTCAGGGCGTCTTCTCCGACCAGAATCGCGCCGCTGTGAAAATCCGGTCGGGATGCGCCCGCGCACTCCAGCACTTCAGACCTATCTCCGTCAGAAGGTATCCAGTCCATTTTGGCCCCGCACCAAGATAAGGCGCGTATGCCGTCCTGCAATGCGTCCGTGCGCGTAGTACCAAAGATGCGTATTTGTTGCCCGGTCAGAGCGGCCAAGGCCAGCCAAAGCTGCGCCTCGATCTCAAAAACCGGACCGGGCATATCCACCGCCACGGGCAGACGGGCCGGGGCCAGATTAAAGGGGGCCAGAACCGCCGCATCGGCGGAAGACAGGTTAACATCCCGCAATAAATCGAAAAAACGCCGAATGATGCGCGGGTCGCGGCTTAGGCCGCCGGTCTTGTCCTCCCATGCCTGGCGTATTTTTTTTTCCATCAAACTGGCTGCATGGGTGGATGCATGCGCCTTCCCCCCCCGCAATTTACGCATAAGAAGGCTTCTTTTGCCAAGAAGGCGGATCAGTTCTTCGTCCAAGGTTATGATTTCTTCCGTCAGACTGGGGCGGGGCGTCCGTGCCGGACGAAAGCCGTCCCCACTGCCCGCTGCTCTAAAAGGGATTTTTTTTTCCATCATTTTCAATCACTTTAGTTTACACAGAATGATTATAACAAATATCTAGACACAAAAAGGGTTTGGTAGAATAAGCCCTGCCTCGATGTAGAGGCTGTTATGCCGTGAAGTTCCGGCACAAACGCGAAAAATGCGGCTTTTCCGTGTTCACGCCGAGAGTTATTTCTTTCGGGTACAGCGCGGACTCGCTTTGCAACAGTGGCAAGCAAAGCTATGTCAAAGATTGACCAGTTCCACATCTTGCTCCGCCATTGCCTCGCCCAAAAAAATACTGCCTATGCGGGAGAAGCGGGCGGCATCGTCAGTGGTCACGAAATAGGCTTTTCCCATACCTAATCTGGCGTTATGCCCCCCTGCCGCGCTCAGGGCCGTCTCCACCTCCAGGGCCGTACTTTCCGCCGAGTCCACAATTTTTACCCCATGCCCCATGACCTTGGCTATGGTGGCGGAGAGTGGCGGAAAATGGGTGCATCCCAGCACCAGACAATCCGGTTTATCCGGGGAGATCAGCAGAGGGATCAGGTAACGCTCCGCCACGGCCTCAACAATGGGGCCGTCCAGCCAGCCTTCTTCCGCCAGGGAAACGAAGAGGGAACAAGCCCTGGCGCTTACCCTGGCCTGCGGGCTGATTTTATGGATGGCCCGCTGGTAGGCCTGGTTGGCAATGGTGGATTCCGTGGCGATTACAGCGATACTACCGTTACGGCTGGCCGCGCAAGCCGCTTTGGCTCCGGGCTCCACCACCCCGATCACCGGCAAATCAGGCCAAAGCTCGCGCAGATCTTCCAAAGCGGCCGCGCTGGCCGTGTTGCAGGCCACTACCAGGAGCTTGATGCGCCTTTCCACCAGTTTGGCCGCCGCTTGCGCGGCATAGCGGGCCACTGTGCCCCGGCTTTTGGTGCCGTAAGGCAGACGGGCCGTATCCCCAAGGTAAAGTAAATCTTCACCCGGTAAACGTTGCCGCAACACCCGCAGCACGGTCAGCCCGCCCATGCCGGAATCAAATACGCCTATGGGCAAATGTGCGTCCATGGTCGTCCTTTTACAGTATTTTATAGGTGCTGTGGACTAGGGGGGCGCGCAAAAAATCCAGGGCCTTTTCCAAAATAATACCCTCTCTGGCGGGCAGGGAGTAGCCGAAGGTGGCGCGCAAGCCCAGGGTAACGAACTGTACCGCGCGGTCCATGGCTAATGGCAGACTATCGCCCCGTAAAAGACCGCCGGTAAGCGCGCTGGTAAAGGCATCACCCGTACCGGGATAAAAAGCAGGAATATAGTCGCAATCCACCCGCCAGAAACGATCTTCCACGCCGTTATAAGCGATGGTGGAACTTCCTTCTCTCTCCCGATCGGTAAAAGGCACGCTGGTGATCACCGTCATGGACGGCCCCATACGCGCCAAGCGCGCCAGCCAGTCTTTAGCCGTTGTTACATCCATGACACCCTTGCGCTGATCCACGGCGGCATCGGGCATGGTCTCGCCCAAAAGCATGGCCGCTTCCGTCAAATTGGGCGTGATACAGTGCGCCCTGCCTATCATAAGGCGCATGGCCTCCACCATCTCCATACTCATGGTGGGATCAAGTCGTCCGTTGTCGCCCAGCACCGGATCCACCACCGCCAGTCCGTCATCCCGCAGGCAATGCTCAATGCATTCCCCCACCGTTGCCGTTTGCTCGGGCGCACCCAAAAAACCACTATAAACAGCGTCAAAGAGCAAGCCCAAACGTCGCCAGTGCGCCAAAAAATCACGCATGGGTACGCTTAAATCCACAAAACAAAAATCGTCAAAACCGCTGGTCTGCGTGGATAGAACCGCTGTAGGCAAAGGGCATACCTGAACGCCCATGGCCGAAAGCACAGGAATGGCCACAGTAAGCGAGGCCCGGCCAAAGCCTGATAAATCGTGTATGGCCGCCACCTGCGGCACCGGAATGCGCATCGAAAAAACCCCTCAGCTAGGCATGACCCTAAAAATACAAGCCACCAATTACAAAGACGCCTGCTCCCTTGGCGGCGGCACATGGGCAGGTCCGCCCCAACCAGCCATATTGGCAATACAGTAGCCAATGCCTTATGGCAACTCCCCATCCTTGACCGGCGTCCGGCGGCCAAGCTATATATGGGCCTTGCCAAGCCGTGCGCGGACAGTGCCTGAGGTGATTGGCCGGGAGGCTTTTTATATGTCCAAAATTATCTGGGTGGGCAACAGAT
>JAITGZ010000183.1 GCA_031280335.1 Deltaproteobacteria bacterium
AAAAAATACTTTCGTGCTTGCTCATGCAATATCCTGGCTAAACAGTAAACCTGATTCACTTTTGTGATGGTATGAGGATACTGGGGCTTTGGGGGAAGAGGCCAAGCCTCTTCCCCCAAGGAGAGCACCGGGTTCAGCCCAGCAGTCCCGCCGCCAGATACAGCATCAACGTGATCACGGCGCAGGCCAGGGTGTAAGGGAATTGGGTCTTGACGTGATCCATGACATCACAGCCGGACATGCCGCAGGACATGAGCGCGGTGTCAGAGATGGGCGAGGAGTGATCGCCGAAGATGCTGCCGCCGAAAATGGCCGCGCTGATCAGCACCGGGCTGACGCCTATGGTAACGGCCAGGGGCATGGACAGGGGAAACATCACGGTCATGGTGCCCATGGATGTGCCGGTGGAAAAGGAAATGAGGCAGGAGATCACAAACACCAACATGGGCAGCATACCGGGGCTCAAGATATCCTCGAACAGATGGGCCAAGTATGCGCCGGTGCCCAGCTGCTTCACAATGGTACCCATGGCAAAACCGAACACCAAAATGGAGGCTATGGGCAAAAGATTCCCCATGCCCTTGAACAGGTACGCCAGATATTCTTCAAAGTTCATAATTTTCTGGCCGACATACAAAACGCCGGCGACAAAAAGCCCCATGGCGGCCCCCCAGATCAACGAGGCTGTGCCGTTGCCCTTGCTAAGATCGCCGTTGCCGGTAATATACAAGCCGATCAGGATCATTAGAATGAGGCCCAGAATGGGCAGGAGCAGATTCAAAGGATTGGTGGCATGTATATTACTGAGCCTGGCGCGCGCCTCGCCGGCTTCGTCGGTCAGGCCGCTATGCCTGGGGTCATCCAACCGGCCGGTGCTGATGGCTCTTTCTTCCGCCAGGCGCATGGGGCCGTAATTTTTCTGGGTGATGGAGACGAACAGCGCCAGGAATACGGTCAGCAGACAATAAAAATTCAGGGGCAGGCTCTGGATGAGCATCACCGGGCCGTTTTGGATGCCTTGGGCCTCCATGAGTCCGATCATGAAGGCCCCCCATCCGCTGAATGGCAGCAGGACGCAGACCGGCGTGGAAGTGGTATGGATCAGGAAGGCCAGTTTTTCATGCGACACTTTCATGCTGTCGCTGAGGGGCCTGCTCACCGCGCCGGTTACCAGGCAGGACAGGGTGCCGGAGGTAAACACCACCACACCCACTATCCAGGTAAAAATGTTGGCCCCGCGCCGATCGCTGATGAAATTCTTTTTTTTGGTCATGTACTCTACGAAGCCGGCGATACCGCCGGATTTTTCCAGCAGCAGGGTCAAGCCGCCCAGCAGGAGTATGACCATGATGACATTGGTGTTGCCGTTGCTCTCGAACACTTTCCAATAGCCTTTGAAAGAATTGCCCAGACCCTGAAAAAATGAGCGGTCCAGAATGATCTGTCCCACTGTGCAGCTGACGAACAAGGCAAGAAATACATTCCTGAAAACCAGCGCCAGAGATATGGCGATCAGGGGCGGCAGCACTGATAAGAATCCGTAGTCCATGCGTTTTCCTTCCTTTTATACGGCCCGCACGGGGCGACCGAAGCGGCCTTTGATTTCGCCGTTTTCCAGGGCCATTTTGCCTCCGACAAAGATATGGCGTATGCCTGCCGGTGCCGTATCCGGCGCGGCAAAAGTGGCCTGATCCATTATGGTTTCGCTGTCCCAAACCGCCACATCCGCGTCATCGCCCACGGCCAGCCTGCCTTTAGGCAGGCGGAGGTGCCGGGCGTTACGCCAAGTCATCTTGCCCACAGCTTCATACAGGGAAAAACTTTTCTGTTCCCGGACGCGGGCCAGAACGCGCGGGAAGGTGCCAGCCGCACGCGGATGCCCCTGCCCCCGGCGCATGAGGCCGTCCGAAGCTGTTAGCACTTTGGGGTGAGCCAGGGCCAGATCCACTTCCTCCTGGCGCATGAAATGCCCGACAGTGAGGGTTTCCGGCGCGTTTTGCCGCAGATGCCGGAACATCTCCTCCGTGCAGCGCCGCCCTTTCCAGGGGCCCTCGGCCACTTCGATTGCTTCATACCCCATGCCGTAGCGCTGCAAAAAACCATCGTCATAGGTGGCCCGGCCAATGCCGGTACTGAAGGCTGCGTATGGATAGCAGTCGGCCAGGATATCCAGGCCGGCGGACGCCTGGGCGTCCAAATAAGACAGGGCTTCTTCCATCTGACCATAAGCGGCCATGCTGCCCAGGTGGGAAATCTGCACCGGTACGGCAAAACGTCGGCCCAGGGCGGCTATTTCCTCCATGGCCGCCAGCACGCCGCCCGCGTCATCGCGCACATGAGCGCTCAAAATGCCTTTGCCTTCCGCCGCCGCACGGGCCAGAGTTTCCAGTTCGGCCTGGTTCATACCAGGCACATAGCGCACTCCCAGGGAAATACCCGGACAGCCTCCGTCCAGCAGACGCCTCGCCAAGATATACAAGCGTTTCAGCTCCTCCGGCCCGGCCTGGGCGTAGCCGTCCTTCCGGCCTGCCTCAGCGCGCATACTTTCATGAGGTGCCAGCAAGGCCAGGTTAACAGGGCAGCCATGCGCCTCAAGCAAGGCAAAATAGCCCTCCGGGTCCGCCGGCCCCTGCCCGCAATTGCCGCCCACAGCCGTGGTAACACCCATGCGTAGCATACACTCAAAAATACTTGCGTCCACAAGGCCGCTCCGGGAGTCAATTTCGCCTTCGTGCATGTGTATATCCACAAAACCCGGCGTCACCACAAGGCCGGAAGCGTCTATGACCAGATCCCCCTCCAGCGGAACAGGGGACACCGCGCCAATCTTGCCGTTTTCCATGGCCAGATGCAGGCGCGAACAAATCCGGCTGCCCGGATCCACCAGCAGGCCGTGATTAATGACTGTCCGCATATCAAACCCCATTTTGCGCGGCTTTCAAAAAGGCAGCTGCTTTGTACATGACGCCGTCCTCAGCGCTTGCGACAGCAAACCAATCCCTGCGTCCTAAAGCATTTCAACTTTGAGGCGCCCTGCTCGGCGCTTAACGGTGAAAGCGAATTTGACTCGGGGGCCGTCCCGGCCCTCGCCCTTAGGACGTGAAAGCCCTGGCTTTCACGTCCTATTCCACTGTCCTGTGGAATAGTCATTGCGCCTCACAGGCGGGCGTAAGTGCCGCACGAACCCCGCCGCCAGAGCAATTTCAAAACGAAATTGTTCTAAATCATTTTGGCAGCAATAGGGCATTTTCGCCTTGATATTGTCGCTTGAAGGCAAAATGCATTCGCCTTGCGGCAACAATCTCGCGGCAAGGATTTGCAGGTAAATCTTATAAAAAATATCGCCGCGCAGCGGGCGGATAGGTTGACAGCATTCGGCATTCCGATTTCCAGACTGCTCCGGTTAATCTTCCCTCCATCGAAAATACCGGCGTTTTGCGGCGATGTCCACAGGCTTTTCAGGACTATACAGCAGGGGGGATGAACAACCTGTTGGAATATGGCAAAAATTTTTTCTTCAAATGTTGTTCAAACAACTTACACGTTACACGAATGACCTTTACGGCATATAAAAAATTGACGTTGGAATAATCTGCCAATCCAACCATGAAAAAAGCACGGCGTAAATTCATATCCTTCGGCCTGGCGGCCGGAGCGGGTCTGGCCCTGGCCGGACTGGGCGCGCTTTGGCCGGAACGGCCTTTTGTCCGCCCGCCCCGCGCCCTGCCGGGTGGGGATTTTGCCGCACGCTGCCTGCGCTGCGGGGCCTGCGTACAGGTCTGCCCCACCCGCGCCCTGGCCCTGCTTGATCTGGAGGCGGATTTTCGCCATGTGGGCGTGCCCTGGCTGGAGGCCCGCCGGGGCGGCTGCACCGCTTGGCAGGATGGCTGCCGCCTCTGCGCCGCAGCCTGTCCCAGCGGCGCGCTGGACCCGGCCATGCCTCTGACGGTGGTGGGCGTGGCCAGCTTCCCGGAAAAGCTCTGCACCAACTGTATGCTTTGTTTAAGGCGCTGCCCCGTGCCGGGGGCGGTGTATTTTCCCAATCCGGAAGGCGGCCCGCCCTGGAGCAAAGAGCAGGAAAAACAAATCCCCGCCCCCCTGCGCAGTGTACATTCCTCCATCAAACCGGTCATCGACCAGAGCCTGTGCGTGGGCTGCGGCCTGTGCGCGGCGGTGTGCGCGCCTAAAATCATCCGCCTCTTTCCTCCGTCCAGCGTCAAGTGGGGCCTTTAAAAGCGGAATGCCGTAAAGGAGCAAGCATGACCGGCAAGTCTCATCTATCTTACGCCAGACTGCGCCTGAGCATAGGCGTATTGATGCTGGCGGGCATAGCTGCGGCCGCACGCCTGGGCTGGCCATTTTCCCCCTGCGTCTTTCTGCGCCTGGGGGACCTGGTCCTGGCCTGTCCCTTGGGCGCACTGGAGGTCAGTCTGGCCGGTCATACGCTGATTGCGGGTCTTTTACCCGGCTTTTTGCTCAGTGCCGCGCTGATCTTTCTGTTGGGCCGGCTGTGGTGCGGCTGGCTATGCCCGGCCAGCTTGGCCGGTTCCGCCCTGGCCCGCGCGGGCGGCTTTCTGATCCCCGGCGCAGCCGGGGCCATGCGTCAACGCCGCCGTAAACTCGCCGCCTTCACCGCTCCCCTGGCCCTGGGGCGGACGCACGCCCTGGGTTTTTTGTGCGGCCTGCTGCTGGGCGCGTATATTTTTCGCTACCCCCTGTGGAGCATACTCTGCCCCCTGGGGGTAGTCTCCCGCTCCATCATCGAGGCCGCCCTATTCTTCCGCCCTCGCTGGGAAGCTGTCTTTTTGCTCCTGCCCTGCCTCATGGCCCTGTTCTGGAAAAACGGCTGGAAATGCGCCTGCCCGGTGGGTCTCACCCACGGCATGCTCGCCCTTCCAAACCGCACCTTTACGCCCGCGCTCAAAACGAAACAAAACTGCACCCGCTGCGGCCTGTGCGCCAAAGCCTGCGCGGCGGGACTGGAACCGCACAAAGGCATTACCACCCTGGACTGCTCCAAATGCCTGCGCTGCCTGGAACACTGCCCCAAAGGCTGCCTTAAATTGGAGCTTATGCCGTTCAGAAAGAAGAAAGAAAGTTAAAGCAGGAATTTTTATATGGGGAGGCACCGCCTCCCCATACCCCCCCGGCCGGGGAACTGAGTTCCCCTGCACCCCGCAACATTTTCCGCCGCACAGCGGCAGAAAAATGAACGGGGGGGGTGCCTTGCCATCGGAAACGGGAAAAGGCCCGGTTTTGCGGATATATGCTGGGGAACATAATCAGTGAGCAAGAAAAAAATAGCGCCCATAAAGATCGCGAAGAGACCAACCGCCAGTGATGAACGCTGGCAAAGTCATCAGAATAAACAGCTTTTCAACCCCCGGCCGGGTCCAGATCCAGAGTCAGATGAAAAGGTGAAGACGGTGGGATGGACCCGGCGGCAGCGGCATATACCGTGCGCATATCCTGCCAGCTTTGGCTTTTGAGCAAGCATTGGAAGCGCAGGCGGTTTTCGCGCAGGGGATGGGGGGCAGGGGCGGGACCCAGCATGGTTACCCCCAAAGAGGCTGCGGCAGCCTGGAGCTTTTCCGCCAGCTTAGACAACAACACCGCCCCGGCAATCCAGGTCCTGGGGTAGCTTAAACGCAGCATGGCCAGGCGGGTAAAGGGGGGGTAAAGACGTCTGCGCCGCCGCTCCAGCTCCTGCCTGTAGAAGCCTTCGTAGTCGTTTGTCAGCACATATGCCCAACAGTAATGACCAGGATCACGGGTTTGGATGATTACCCGTCCGGGGGTGTCTCCGCGTCCGGAACGGCCGGCGGCCTGCATAATCAGCTGAAAAACGCGCTCCGCCGCGTTGTAGTCCAGCATATTCAGCCCCAAATCCCCGTCCGCAACGATCACCAGGCTGACCCTGGGAAAATGATGTCCTTTGGAAAGCATCTGGGTACCCACAAGTACATCCGCTTCTCCCCGGCCAAAGGCCGAAAGTATTTCTTCCGGCGCGCCCGATCTTGCGGCGCTGTCCCGATCCAGGCGCAAAACCCGTGTGCCTACGGGCAGAGAGCTGTTCAGTGATTCTTCCAGTTTTTCCGTGCCTTCACCCATGGGCAGGTAAGTCATGTTGCCGCAGCCAGCGCAGGGCTGCGGAAAATCCGCGCTATGGCCGCAATAATGGCAAAGCAATTTATCCTGCCTTTTGTGGTAAGTAAGGGATATTTCGCAGTTGGGGCAACGTGCGCTTTGCCCGCAGGACAGGCAGTACATGTTGGGGGCGAAACCACGCCGGTTGAGCAGGATGACCGCCTGCCCGCCCTGCTTTACACATGCGGCAAGTTCACGTGCGCTTTCAGGGGTAAGAATACCGCCCGGATTCACAGCGCGGCGCGAGAGAGGCTCCAGGCGCGCTTCCGGCAAGGAGCCTCCGCCAACGCGTTTTGTCAGCCTATGCAAATGAATGTGCCCTTGTTCCGCAGCATAAAAACTTTTCAAATCCGGGGTGGCCGAACCCAGGAGCAAGGGTATTTGCAGCCTGCCGGCGAGAAACCAGGCCAGTTCTTTGGCGCTGTAATTGAAGCGTTCATCCTGCTTGAAAGAAGCGTCATGCTCTTCATCCAGAATGATCAGCCCAAGATTGTCTATTTGCAAAAACAAGGCGGAACGTGCGCCAATAACCAGATAAGGGACATTGGTACGGGCCAGATCCTTAAAACAGGCTTCACGTCCGGCCGGGCTCTGGTCGCTGTGAAACAGGCGTGTGGGCAAGCATGGAAAGCGTTTTTCCGCATCATGTTTGAGTTTATTGGCCAGGGCCAGTTCAGGAGCCAAAAGCAGAACACTGCGCCCCTCCAGCAGCGTCCTGGCGGCCAGTTCCAAATATACGGCGGTCTTGCCGCTGCCGGTAACGCCGTATAGCAGGTGCGTTTCCGCCCGATGTCCTATGATTGCTTCCAAGCACAGGTTCATGGCTTCCCGTTGTTCCTGGTTCAAGGCGAAAGGCGGCGGGGTACGCAGCAAAGGGCCGTAGCGTCTGCGCCATGCGGTCGCGTCCACGCCCACGCCCGTCTTTGCCGTCTCTTCCCGGCGCAGTTCCAAAAGGCCGCGCTCCAGCAGAATTTTCAGGGAGGGGGCCATCTCCGCGCCCAAGTGCTTTAAAATTTGTTTACGACTTGCCCGGCTCCATTCAGCCATGAACTCCAATATTTTGATCTGTCTAGCTGCGGAAGGACGCACCGGCCAAGGCGGCGAAAGTTTAAGCCGGTAAAATTCTTCATCCGCGCTTTCCCGCAATTTGTACACCCGCCCATGTCCACTCCGCCAGAGTTCGGCCAGGCGCAAACGTTCTTCAGTGCTACTCCGGGCCAGAGCAGGCAAGTCCAAATCCAGCGGCGGGGTGCCTTCAGGAAAAAAATGCAGACGGAGCTTTAACGTGCGCAAACCGACAGGCAACATGGCGGCCAGGGTGCGCCCCAACGGCTGGGACTGACGCAGGGCAAGCTGGCGGGCGAACTCCAGGTAATTTTGCGTGAGCAAGGGGGCGTTTTCCAGAGGCCAGACTACCTCTTTGAGTATGAAACTTCCCGTTGCGGGGTTGTTCCGCTTGGCCGTGCTTTTTTGCCCCCCGGCCCAGGCAGAAAAAACGTCTGTTTCCAAAAGCAGGGCCGGACGCAGGGTTTTGCCCAGAGGAACGGCCAGGCGAAGGCCAGGCTGCCAGAACTCCACCCCAAAGCCGGAGGGTAAAGCGTAGGTCAGAATAGCAAAAGGCGGACTCAAAAGCGCCGCCTGGGCGACGAGGGGATCATGCGCGATCATGCGCAAGACAGTTAGCCTTTTTTGAGGCGATTGAAAAGTTCCGCAAAAAAAATCATCTTGTAACCGTGGATGAAGTCATATATTTTTTGCATATGCCTGAACTACCGGAAGTGGAAACCATTGCCAGAACCCTTACACCGCAGGTGGCGGGCCGCTGCATCAAGGCCGTAAGCCTTTTGAGCCCCAAGGCATTACAGACGGGCAGTGAGCTTATGCCCCGGCTGGAGGGAGCTGCCATCACCGGGGCGCGCCGCCGGGCCAAGCTTCTTTTGCTGGATGTACGGGACAGCTCCGCTGCGCCGTTGATCCTGGCCTTTCACCTTAAAATGACCGGCCGCCTTTTTGTGCATCCGCCGGAGACGCCGCCGCCCAAGCACACCAAACTTATTTTGGAGTTATTCGCCCCTGATGGAACCGCAACTGAATCCCGGCTGTTTTTTGATGACGCACGTACCTTCGGCTATTGCCGGATCATGCGTCCGGAGGATCTGCCGGAGTGGCCTTTCTGGGCCGCCCTAGGCCCGGAGCCGCTGGAGCATAACGCGGGATTCCTTGCCGCCCGGCTGGAGGAAAGAAACGGACAGATCAAAAGTCTGCTTTTGAACCAGAACGTCATTGCCGGCATAGGCAACATCTATGCCGACGAGTCGCTTTTTCGCGCCGGTATCCACCCTGAACGCAAAAGCAGCAGCATCGCACGCACGGATTTGGAAACTCTTATGCTCAAGGCGCAGGAGGTGCTGCGCGAAGCCATCGCCGCCTGCGGCAGTTCCATCCGCGACTACCGGGATGCCGAAGGACGCGCCGGGGCTTTTCAAAACAGCTTTATGGTCTATGGCCGGGGGGGAGAGCCATGCAGGCGTTGCGGCAAGACCCTCAAGACCGGGCGCGTGGCCGGGCGGGGCACGGTATATTGCCGGACGTGTCAACAATGAACGCCCTGACCGGTACGCATCTTGCCCCCCGCCCTTCGCGTCTGCTGCTCTGGCTGCGTGATTTGCTTCGCCAGGGGCTGATCCCGGCGGCGGTTTACGCCGCTGCCGCCGGCCATTTCAAACTTCAGCCCGACGCCGGGGAATGGCGGCTTTTCGCCGCACGTCTCTTCGCCATGCTGGCCGCCCTGTTGGCGGTCTGCGGCCTGATCTTTCTGGTGGCCTGGAACTGGGAAGACCTGCCGCCCGCAGGCAAATTCGCCCTGTTGGAAACGATCTTCGTCCTTTGCGGCCTATGGAGCTTTTGGCGCTGGAAAAAAACGGAGGCCCACGACAAAATCCTGGCCCTCTTCCTGGCCGCCCTGCTGGCCGGACCGCTCCTGGCCCTGTACGGCCAAGTTTACCAGACCGGGGCGGACGCCTGGGAGCTTTTTCGCGCCTGGGGGTTGCTGACCCTTATCCTGGCCCCGGCGGGACGGAATACAGCCTTTTGGTTTCTAGCCTGGCTCACCGGCAGTCTGGCTGTGGCCCTGTATCTGTTTGAAAACCATGCCCTGCGTCCGGGATTTTTCTCTTGGCAGCTTATGATGGTTCCTTGCCTCATCCTGGTCATCTTCCAGTTCGTTCTGCTGGCCCTGAGCGAACTGCCGGGGCGAATCGCCCGCGAAACGTACCGCGCCTTTGACCCGCAGCGCCGGCTGCGCCGCCTCGTGGGCTGGACGGCCTTCTCCCTGCTTTCCTCTTGTCTGGGCATGGACCAAATCTTGAGCGCATATGGAGAAACGACTACTCCCTATGACTTCTGGCCCTGGATCCTATATTTTATCTGCTCCGGGACGTCCCTTTATGTTTATTATTGGAAAATACCGGATATATTTCTTCTTTCCTGCTCCATCCTGAGCGCCGCCTTTTTACTGGGCCAGCGGGTGGTCGTTGCCGCCATCCAGACCCATGCCGGCCCTGATTCCTTGTTGCTCGTCGGGCTGTGCCTTATTGGCCTTGGCCTGGGCACGACCAAGCTCATCCTTTTTTTACGCCGCAATATGCGGGAGCGGGACGGGCGGGCGGAAGAAACAGCCGGGCAGGGGGAACATGGCGAAGCCAGGCCTCTTCCGGCTGAAGAGGAAGAACGCCGCATCCTGAGCGCCTGGCTGTTGGAGCGGGACGCTCTGCCCGCTCCGGCGCTGGAAGATTTTTTTCAACGAGACGCGGAAAAACAGGCGTACTCCGAACCTTGGTTCAGCGGCCTTTTCACCCGCCTGATCATTCTGGTGGGGGCCGCGCTCCTGATATTTTTTATTATATTCATTAAGATGGACGGCGACGTGTATTGGCCGGTTCTTGTGTTGCTCTGCGCCGCCTCCGTTCTGGCGGATCGCAGCCTCTCGCCTGCCGCACGCCACACAGGGCGCGTCCTGGGCGTCTGCGCCTTGATTTATGCGTTACCCATGGCCTTTGAATTTTCACATATTATAAACCGATATGAACTGCTTTTGGCCGGAATCCTGACTTTTTTCTGGATTACGCGCCGCCATGCGGCAGACCAGACCGTGGCGGCAGTCGGCGCGCTGCTCTGCCTGGCTCTTTATCTAAAACCCTACGGCAGGGACAATCTTTTTCACTGGCTGCCCGATCCCCCTTACCTGTGGCACAATCCACAGGATATCCTCTTTGCCCTGGTACTGCTCTTCGCCCTTTTTCAGCTCAACCGCGCGCCCAGGACGGAAAGCAATCCCGGACTACGCATCAGACTGGAGAGCGCGGCCTGGGGCGGACTGATTTTTTGCGTCATAGCGCTTTTATATGTTTATGGTCAGCAGTGTCTTTTTAACTTTTTACCCATGAGTTCCTATTTAGACCACTTGCCGCTTTTCATCCTGGCCCGCCACACCCCGGCCCTGGCGCTGCTCCTGGCCGCCGCCGCCCTCTATGTAAAAACCCCTGCCGGGCGCGGGTTGATACCCCTCTGTGCCGCGCCATGTATAGCCATAACCTACTTCATGCCCATCTCCGGCCTGGGCCTGGCCCTGCTTTTTCTGGCCCGGGCCACACAACGAAACCGTCTCTTTCATCTGGCCGCAGTCTGTATGGGGCTGGGCATCTTCACTTATTATTACTCCCTTGCCCTGCCTCTGCGCGACAAAGGGATCTTTTTGCTGGCTGCCGGCCTGGGTTTGCTTATGTTCGTTCCAGCCCTGCGCCGCCGATGTTCCCTTGTACCTCCCCTCCCTCTCCAACAGATGCGTCCCTCACGCCTGCGTTTTTACATCGCCGTCATCCTGTTGCTTTTTTTGACCGGTTACAATCTTTCCATCCTGCAAAAAGAAAATCTGCTCCATAACGGACGCAGGGTCATTCTGGCTCTGGCCCCTGCTGACCCACGCTCGCTTATGCAGGGTGACTATATGAGCCTGAATTTTAGCATGGAAGACAATATCCGCGCAAAGCTGAACAAAGAATCGCCCAGACGAGGCCTAGCCGTGCTGCGCCTGCGTACGGAAGAAGGATTTGAGGATGAGGGTGTTTTTGTTCGTATGCACGATGGCCGCCCCCTGGCCCGGGACGAAGCGCTACTGGAATTTAAAAATCAGTTGGACCTCCGCATAAAGATAAGCAGCGGCAGCTTCTTTTTCGAAGAAGGGCTGGATGCTCTCTATGCCGGAGCCCGCTACGCCGAGCTGCGCGTGGACGATGCCGGCCGGGCCATGATCAAAGCCCTGCTGGATCAGGACAAGATGCTCCTGAATAAAGACCGTTTCAAGACCGAACCCATAGAATAAGTAGTCAGTCCTTAAAAAACATTTTCATCCTATTTCCCGACAAAGTTCCTTTGTAGGGCACATCACCGCACGGAGTAAAAAAAGGACAAAAAGCAGGCCGCGGGACACAGCATTCATCCATTTCCTGCAATTGAAGGCGGCAGCGGCCAGGAGCAGGTTGATCGCATCGCCGACTGTGCCTTTGAGATAGTTGCGGGCAAGCCGGAAGTCGTTTTTTAGATGCCCGATAACCGGCTCAATGGCGCTGCTGCGGCCGAAGTTTTTTCTGGCTTTGCGTTTGAAGTGTTCCGTGGCCTTGGGGGATGGGGATTCAGGCAGGACTATCGCAGTACAGCCTACGCTGCTGCGTCCACGGAAACCTCGGTCGC
>JAITGZ010000068.1 GCA_031280335.1 Deltaproteobacteria bacterium
TGGGGGGAATTATTCCCCCCAGCGGGGTTCGGGGCGGAACCCCGAATTAATCAGTGTTTCCTTAAGTGAAATATATGCATTACGGAAATTTTACGCACAAAGGAGCGCGGCCATGCCGAAAGCCCTGGTTTTAGGCGGACGGAACGGACTTTTGGGTCAGGCCCTGATGGAAGCGCTCAAGAGCGCGGGCACCTGGGAGGTCGCGGCCCCGGACCCCGGCCGGATAAATTATTTTTCATCCTCCCTCCATGCTGAACTATCCGCTCTGACGGATGGACTGGAGCCGGACTGCATCTTCAACGCCGCGGCTTACACGGATGTGGAGGGAGCGGAAGAGCATGAGGACGAGGCAGCGGCCATGAATCGCGCCTTGCCCGCCTGTCTGGCCCGCGTTGTCGATTCCAGACCGGTCCGCCTGATACATTTCAGTACGGACTTTGTCTTTGACGGACGCAAAAACACCCCCTACACCACAGATGACCAGCCCAACCCCCTTTCCGTCTATGGCAGGACAAAACTGGCCGGGGAGCAGGCCATTCAGGAACGCGCCCCGGCAGGCTATGCCATCATCCGCACTGCCTGGATGTTTGGCAGAGGCAAAAAAAATTTCATCCAGTCCATCCTCAATATTTGCCGCGCCCAGGGGGAGGCCAGGGTGGTCTTTGACCAGATCGGCTCGCCCACCTACGCCGCGGATCTGGCCCAACATGCCGTAACCCTGGCGGAACTGGAAGGCAGCGGGATTTTTCACATTGTAAACAGCGGCCAGGCCAGTTGGTGTGATCTGGCCGCCGAGGCCGTGAACTGCAGCCAGGTGGAATGCCGCGTTACCCCCATAACCAGCGCGGAGCGCCCCTCCAAAGCCGAGCGTCCGGCTTATTCCGTGCTGGACTGTTCCCGTTTCACCAATATGACCGGCCGCACGCCCCGCGCCTGGCCCCAGGCCCTGCGTGAATACCTGATGCTGGAAAACAGCGGCCTGTAAAAATGCGGCATGGGCCTAGAGAATGAAGCTCTGGATCAGCGCGGGTGAAATCTCCGGCGATTTGCACGGTTCCTTCCTGTGCGGCGCGCTGCGGCGGCTGCGTCCCGAGGCGCGGCTCATGGGCATGGGCGGCCCGCGTATGCGCGCCCTGGCTTTTGAAAGCATCTTTCAGGCGGAGGAGCTTTCGGTCATGGGCTTCACCGAGGTACTGAGCCATCTGCCCAGAATTTTCCGCCTGCTCAAAAACATCAAGGCCAGGCTGAGGCAGGAGCGTCCGGACGCCCTGGTGGTCATCGACGCCCCTGATTTTCATTTTCGTCTGATTCCGGAGGCGGAACGCCTGGGCATTCCCATCTACTATTACATCAGCCCCAAGGTCTGGGCCTGGCGGCAAGGCCGGGCCAAATTCATCAAAAGGCATGTCCGCCGCCTCATTTCCATCCTGCCCTTTGAGGTGGACTTCTACCGGCGTTTCGGGCTTGAGGCGGACTATGTGGGCAACCCTTTGCTGGATCAGCTTGATTTGCCCGCCCTGGACCAAATCCGCCCCCGGACCGGCTGGATTGGCCTTATGCCCGGCAGCAGACGCAAAGAAATAAGCCTTATGATGCCGGCCTTCGCCCAGGCCGCCCGCCTCATGCTGGCACTAAAGGCGGACCTGCGTTTCATCTGCGCGCCGGCCCCAAGCCTGGACGAAAAATATGTGCGTTCATTCTGGCCGGAGGATATCCCCCTGTACTGCCGCCCTCCGGAAGAGCGTTACGCTTTTATGCGCGAATGCGAAATGCTTCTGGCCGCCTCCGGCACGGCCGTGCTGGAAAGCGCCCTCATCGGCACCCCCACGCTGATCACCTACAGGGGGTCGGCCCTCAGTTTTCGCATAGCCAAAGCCGTGGTCAAGGTACCCTATGTGGGGCTGCCCAACCTGATCTGCGGCCGGGAAATAATGCCGGAGCTTTTGCAGGACGCGGGTTCAGGCCCCAACCTGGCCGCCCTGGCCGCCCGCTGGCTGGAACTGCCGGGCGCGGACAGCCTGAACGGAAGCGGCGATCGTACCTTTGCCCGGGAAGTACGCCCGAAATTTTCCGCGGAATGCGGCAATCTGGAACAGGTACGCCGCAATCTGGCTGATTTGCGGCAGCTTGTGGGTAAGCCCGGGGCAGCGCAGCGGGCCGCCGGGATCATTCTGGAGGATCTGGCCGCCGCTGCCGCGCCATAGCGGCCTTGGGCCGAATTTTGCAAAAAGTTATTGACTTGCCGGCCCGGTTCAGGCTAAGGAATTTCCTCACTTCATCCTGTGGGGGTGTAGCTCAGTTGGGAGAGCGCTTGAATGGCATTCAAGAGGTCATCGGTTCAATCCCGTTCACCTCCACCAGAACTTTTAACAAACTTGCCCGGAAAGCCAAAAATCATAAGGCTGACCGGGCAAATTTGTTGTATATTCAAAGGGGTTTGCGAACGCATGCCTTGTCAATTTCGGACTTCCCTCCGCGAATTTGCCCCGGTAATCCCATGATTTTCCTCCTCAGAACCGGCCCGGACTCGACAAACGTGAAGGCCCTGTCGAGCGGGCGCATGGAGAGCTATATCGGGTCAAGCCGGGCATCAAACCGGAGGAGTTGCTGGCCGGGCTGGACAGCGTGGATATTCTTGTGGAATACGAGCCGACGATTTTTTAATCTGGATTTTATCGGATGTTGTGGATATATTTCGCGATAACGCTGAAGCGCGACAACCTTGTGAACCACCAGCAAAAAGCGGAAGCATGAGCGATCCTTTTTTTGACCAGCCAATACTCAACTCGCCCTATGCGGAGCCGGTTCGCCATTGGCGGCTGAATGAGGAAGGTCAACCCACCCAGGAAATTTGCGAATTTCGCCGCCCGGCCAGCTTCATAACGCCGATTCCGAGTCCCCAAAAATCCAGAGGAAAAGACAAGCAGCTTAAACTCCTTGAGGACGCCACGGCCAAGGCGATTTCCACAAACAGGCAGGAGTACGAACTCACCACCACCATCAATGAACTTCGCCATGCCCTCGCCGAATGGCGCAAGGAAGACCGCCGCAACTGGAAGGTTACGCCGGAAACAGCCCGCCTGCTTGAGTACTGGCGGCAGCACAAGTTCAGCGGCTACCGCCCCTTTTTCTGCCAGCTTGAGGCTGTGGAAACGGCCATTTGGCTTACCGAGGTCGCGCCCAACTCCGGCAAAAAAGGAGAAAAGTTTCTTGAGCGGCTCACGGGCGCCAACCAGGAAGCCAACCCCGGCCTGAATCGGCTGGCCCTGAAACTTGCCACCGGCGCGGGCAAAACCACCGTCATGGCCATGCTCATAGCCTGGCAGACCGTCAACGCCGTGCGCCACCCGGGCAGCAAGCGATTTACCCACGGTTTCCTTGTGGTCACGCCCGGCATCACCATCAGGGATCGCCTGCGCGTTCTGCTGCCTACGGATGTGGACAGCTATTACCAGTCCAGAGAACTTGTTCCTGCCGACATGCTGCCGGATATTCAGCGGGCCAGAGTCGTCATCACAAATTTTCACGCCTTCAGGCAACGTGAGAAAACCGAGATCTCCAGCGCCGGACGCGCCCTGATCAACGGCAGACACGGCGAGAAGATCAACACTGTGGAGCCGGAAGGCCAAATGCTCCAACGGGTTGTTGGCGGCCTTATGGGCATGAAGAACATCATCGTCTTCAATGACGAGGCGCATCACTGCTACCGGGAAAAGCCCGGCGCGAAAGAGGATGTGGAAATTCAGGAAGGCGAAACAAAAGGCGATGCCAACAAAGAGGCGGCTGAAAACAACGAAGCGGCCCGGCTCTGGATTTCCGGCCTTGAGATCGTCCAGAAAAAGATCGGCCTTTCCCGTATATTCGATCTTTCCGCCACGCCGTTTTTCCTGCGCGGTTCCGGCTACCGGGAAGGAACGCTCTTTCCCTGGACCCTGTGCGATTTTTCCCTCATGGACGCCATTGAATGCGGCATTGTGAAACTGCCCCGCGTTCCCATTGCCGACAATCTTCCCGACGCAGCCGAAGATATGCCCAAATTCAGGGAACTCTGGAAGCATATCGGCAAGGACATGCCCAAGGCGGGCCGCTCAAAATTTATTGACCCGCAGGCCCTGGAACTGAAAAACCGCATTCTTCTCGTCAACGCGCTGAAGGCTTTGTACGGTCATTACGAAAAGACGTTTGGCCTTTGGGCGGAAGCCGGAATAGGCGTTCCTCCCTGTTTCATCATCGTCTGCAACAATACCTCCACCTCCAAGCTGTTGTATGACTATATTTCCGGCTATGTTCACGGAGAGAGCGGCGTTTTTTTCAACGGCAAATTTCCGCTGTTCAGCAACTACGATGAAAACGGCAATCCCTGCTCAAGGGCGCGGACCCTGCTCATAGACAGCGGGCAGCTTGACTCCGGCGAAAAGCTCAGTGACGATTTCCGCAAAGTTTACGCGCAGGCCATACACCGCTTCCGCCGCGAGGCGCTGGAACGCGGCGGCGCTTTGGCCGACGATCTGCGCCGGGGCAAGGAACCCGACGATTCGACCATCCTCCGGGAAGTGATGAACACGGTGGGCAAACCCGGCATGCTCGGCGGCGACATCCGCTGCGTGGTGTCCGTTTCCATGCTCACGGAAGGTTGGGACGCCAATACCGTAACCCATGTCCTCGGCGTGCGGGCCTTCGGCACGCAACTCCTCTGCGAACAGGTCATTGGCCGCGCCCTGCGCCGCCGCTCCTATGAACTTAATGAAAACAACCTGTTCAACGTGGAATATGCCGACGTGATGGGCATCCCCTTTGACTTCACGGCCAGGCCGGTCATTTCCAAACCGGCGCCTCCCGTTGATTCGGTCAGGGTTCATGCCGTGCGGCCGGACAGGGATTATCTGGAAATACGTTTCCCAAGAGTCACGGGCTATCGCGTTGAACTGCCGCGGGAGCGGATCAGGGCCGAGTTCACTGATGATTCCACCCTGGAACTCAATCCTGATCTTGTAGGCCCCACGGAGGTTTTACAGGCGGGCATTATCGGAACCACTGTCAATCTCAAGGTGGAACATCAGAAGGATATACGCCGCTCCGCGCTGATCATGCATCTGACCAACCATTGTCTGCAAAGCAAATGGCGCGACGCGGACGGCGTTCCCCGTTTTCACCTGTTCAGCCAGCTTAAAGGGATTGTCCGGCAATGGCTGGATACCTGCCTCACCTGTACGGGCGGCGCTTACGAAGCCATTCTGCTGGATTTGAAATTCGCCAACATGGCCGCCGACAAAATTCATGCCGCCGTTAACCGGGCCGCCGTTGCCGACGAACCCGCCGATCTTCCCATAACCGCCATTCTTGATCCTTATACGCCCACAGGTTCGACACAGTACGTCAATTTCGTCACCTCCAAGCGTTCCCGCTGGCACACAAGGGCGGATCGCTGCCATATCAACTGGTGCGTTTACGACAGCGAATGGGAAGCGGAATTGTGCCGCGTGGCGGAAAAGCATCCGCAAGTCAAAGCCTACGTCAAAAATTACAATCTCGGCTTTGAAGTCCCCTATCACTATCAGGGGGAGCAGAGGACATACCTTCCCGATTTTATCCTTCGGGTGGACGACGGGCACGGCGCTGACGACCCTTTGCATCTTGTTATTGAGATCAAAGGCTATCGGGGCGAAGACGCCAAGGCCAAGAAAGAGGCCATGGAAGTCTTCTGGCTTCCCGGCGTGAACCGCCTTGGGAGTTATGGCCGTTGGGCTTTTATCGAATTGAAAGAAGTGTACAAAATAGAAAGCGAATTTACGGCCAAGGTGGAAGCCGCTTTTAGCGAGATGATAGCATCGGCGGCAGGGAACATGCATGAATAAGCAGAGCAACATCCTTGACCAACTCCATCATTTACTGGCTGTATCAGTGGAAAATGAGGTTGTTGAATTCAAGCAGGCAAAAAACACATTTAACTTCGATGACATCGGAAAATACTTTTCCGCGCTTGCCAATGAAGCCAACCTTAAAGGCCATAAGGCTGCATGGCTCATTTTTGGCGTCACAGATGACAGAAATATTGTCGGAACAAACTTTCATCCACAACCGAAAAATTTGCACAGCCTGAAACACGAAATAGCCAAGCTCACAACAGACAGCCTTTCTTTCATTGAAATTCATGAAGTTCGGGTGGAAGGCAAACGAGTCGTGCTTTTTGAAATTCCTGCCGCGCCCCCGGCAACGCCTGTTGCCTTCAAGCGGGTTTGGTATGGCAGGGATGGAGAATCCCTGGTTCCGCTCAGCTTGCAGAAACTTGAACGAATCCGCGCACAGAAAAAGTTTACGGACTGGAGCGCGGAAACTGTTGTTGATGCTACGCTGGATGACCTTGATCCCGACGCTATGCGCGTAGCCCGCGAAAACTTCAAAAAGAAGAACCCGCGTCTCGCGTCTGAAATGGATGCCTGGGACGATGCGACCTTTCTGCGTAACGCCAAACTCACCAATCGCGGCAAGTTGACCAGATCCGCCATCCTTTTGCTCGGCAACAATCAGGCCGAACTCCTTTTGGGCGGCGATCCGAAAATTCGCTGGATACTGAAGGATCATACCGGGGCCGACAAGGATTACGAAATTTTCGGTCTGCCCTGGTTGCTGGCGGTGGACAAAGTTTTTGCAAAAATTCGCAATATCAAATACCGCTACATGCAATCCGGCACGCTTTTCCCGCAGGAAGTAGATATGTATGATCCCTTCTCCATTCGAGAAGCCCTGAACAACTGCATCGCCCATCAGGATTATACCTTGCAAGGGCGCATCAATGTTATTGAGCGCGAAGACAGCTTACAGTTTACCAATCTTGGCGACTTTCTGCCGGGAGACGTGCAGGACGTTCTGCTTCAGGATATTGCGCCGGAACGCTACCGCAATACTTTGCTTGTAGAGGCCATGCGTAACCTGAACCTTGTTGATACCATCGGCAGCGGCATACGCAAAATGTTTCAGGCGCAGCGTGAACGCCTCTTTCCCATGCCTGAGTATGATTTCGCCAACAACCGGGTCAGTCTTACCCTGATTGGCAAGGTGCTGGACGTGGCCTATGCCGAGATGCTTGCCGCCAACACCGACCTCAGCTTACGCGAAATTCTTGTTCTTGATAAAGTGCAAAAGCACAAGCCCCTAACTGGCGATGAAGCAAAGCGGCTCAAAGCCAAGAAGCTGATAGAGGGGCGCAAGCCCAATTACTATTTTGCAAAGGCCGTAGCGCAAAAAATCGGGCAAAAAGCGGAATATACAAGGAATGCTCCTTTCGAGAAGCAGTATTTTTTTGATTTGATCAAAAAGCTGCTCGCAGAACACAAATCCGCTTCCCGGCAGGATATTGACAAGCTCTTGTGGGACAAGCTGCCGGACTGGATGACAGGCGCACAAAGAAAAAGCAAAATAACCAATATTATTAGCGAGATGCGTATGTCAAATGTCATTTACAATAGCGGAACAGACGGCAAGCCGTGCTGGACTTTGAAAGTTTAAAAGAGGATTAAAAGAGAATTAAGAGAGCTATTGAAAATATTATTTGTAAAATCAAGTAGTTACCTCTCTTAAGGCAATCTGATCTTCAAAGAGAACCACGAGAGTCTGCGGAAATACTCCGTGTAAAATCAGGACATTACTTTTTATAAGCCAAGGATGCGAACATGCCCCCTAAAAGCTCTGCCCCCGGCAAAACCGTGGAGACCCTGACCCACGACGAGGCCAGGCGCTTCAACATTCCCACCACGGAACTTTCCAGCGTGGCCCGCAAGGAAGACCTCAGGCCGGTGGAAGTGAGCTATAAACGCCGCGATCCCGATCTTGACCCGCAGCTTATCTGGCGCGGCAAGTATGACGCCGACGGCATGGAAGACGGCGAAATGCTTGTCCGCGCCGCGCCCTTGTATATTCAGGAAAAGGTACATCCCAAAGTCCTCATTGACGACCTGAAGCGGGAATCCGAAGCGCGGGCCAAAAAGAACGCGCCGCCGGTCCCGCAACAGCTGAGCCTGTTTGCCGATTTCAACGGCATACCGGAAGGCGTGGACAAAACCGAGTTTTACCGGCACGAGCAAAACTGGAGCAACCGCCTGATTCTGGGCGATTCTTTGCAGGTTATGGCCGGGCTGGCCGAGCGCGAGGGGCTGCGCGGCAAGGTGCAGTGCATCTACTTCGACCCGCCCTACGGCATCAAGTTCAATTCCAATTTCCAGTGGTCCACCACCAGCCGGGATGTCAAGGACAACAAGGCGGATCACATCACCCGTGAGCCGGAACAGGTCAAAGCCTTCCGCGATACCTGGAAAGACGGCATTCACAGCTATCTGAGCTATATCCGGGACAGGCTCATCGTGGCGCGGGATTTGCTGACCGAAAGCGGCAGCATTTTTGTGCAGATCGGGGATGAGAATGTGCATCGGGTGCGGGCGGTGATGGATGAGGTGTTTGGGGAGGAGAATTTTATTGCACAAATATCATTCCAGAAGACTGGAAGCCTTTCAGGAAACTACTTAGGAAATGTAGTTGATTATCTTGTCTGGTTTTCAAATGATAAAAGCAAAGTGAAGTATAGGGCCTTATTTACCTTTAGAGAAGCAGGATCGGCGTCACTTGACAGATATGATTATGTTGAAGGGAAAAGTGGTATTCTTCAAAAAATCACCGCGTCTGCTATCAGAGAGGAAAAAGAACTTCCTATTGGAGAGCGTTGTAGGCTTACGACTTTATTATCTGATGGAGCACCTTTAATAGTCAAACATTTTTTATTTCAGAATTTTGCCTATCCTCTTCGGCACAATAAACACTGGAAAACAGACCCTGAAATTGGAGGACAACGCTTAGCAAAGGCAACGCGGGTTATAAAACAAGGGCAAACCATATGGTACAAAAGATATGTCAACGATTTTTCTGTATTACCTTTGGACAATAGATGGGATAGCGTCCAAATTGGTCGAGAATTGACGTATGTGGTACAAACTGCGTCGGAAGTTATTTCCCGTTGCCTCCTTATGACCACCGACCCCGGCGATCTCGTCCTCGATCCCACCTGCGGCAGCGGCACAACGGCTTACGTTGCCGAGCAATGGGGACGGCGCTGGATCACCATCGACACCTCCCGCGTGGCCCTGGCCCTGGCCCGCGCCCGGCTCATGGGAGCGCGTTACCCGTACTATCTCCTGGCCGATTCTCCCGAAGGGCAGAAAAAGGAAGCGGAAATCACCAAGACCGAAGCCTCCTCCCGCCCTGCTTACGGCAAAATCTCCCACGGCTTCGTCTATGAGCGCGTGCCGCACATCACGCTGAAATCCATCGCCAACAACGCGGAAATCGACGTGATCTGGGAGAAGTGGCAGGAAAAGCTGGAACCGCTGCGGGAAAAACTCCATGCCGCCCTGAGCGGAAATTGGGAAGAGTGGGAAATGCCGCGTGAAGCGGACGCCGCATGGCCCGAGGCCGCCCAAAAACTCCATGCCGAGTGGTGGAGCGCCCGCATTGCCCGCCAGCGGGAGATTGACGCCTCCATCGCGGCCAGGGCCGACACCGAATATCTTTACGACAAGCCTTACACGGACAACAGTAAAGTGCGCGTGGCCGGGCCGTTCACGGTGGAAAGCCTTTCGCCGCACCGTATGCTGACCGTGGATGAAAACGACGAAATCATCGATCCGCTGGAACAGACGGCCCGTGAAGGCGGCAAGGACTTCACGGCCATGATCCTGGAGGAACTGAAAAGCGCCGGAGTGCAGCAAGCCAGCAAGGAAGACAAGATCAACTTCGACAGTCTCTTGCCCTGGCCGGGGAGTTACATTTGCGGAGAGGGCAGGTATGCGGAAGGCGATAATGAACGCCGCGCCGCCATCTTCATCGGCCCGGAATTCGGCAGCGTGCAGAGGCAGGATTTGGTGGCCGCCGCGCGGGAAGCCTCGGACGCGGATTTTGACCTGCTCATCGCCTGCGCCTTCAACTTCGACGCCGCTTCCGCCGACCTGGCCAACCTGGGACGTATTCGTATTCTCAAGGCGCGGATGAACGCCGACCTGCACATGTCCACGGAACTCAAAAACACCGGCAAGGGCAACCTGTTCATTATTTTCGGCGAACCGGACATTGAAATTGCGGAAGCCGGAAACAAGCAGATTCAGGTCAGCATCAAGGGCGTGGACGTTTTCGACCCGGCCAGGGGCGAAGTGCGCAGTGACGAGCCGGACAATATCGCCTGCTGGTTCATCGACACCGACTACAACGAGGAAAGCTTCTTTGTCCGCCACGCCTATTTCCTCGGCGCGGGCGATCCCTACACGTCACTGAAAACGACGCTAAAAGCGGAAATCGACCAGGAGGCCTGGGAAAGCCTGCGCAGCGATACCTCACGGCCTTTTGACAAGCCGAAGTCCGGCAGGATAGCGGTGAAGGTCATCAACCATCTTGGGGATGAGGTGATGAAGGTTTACCGCATTTCCTAACTTATTTATCAGTATTTTGCGGAATATGATAAAGAATAACGGCGATGATGATAAATAGATTTGTTATTATG
>JAITGZ010000107.1 GCA_031280335.1 Deltaproteobacteria bacterium
GCCTGAGCATTACAAATTGCCCCGGTTGCCAATCTGTCTCCGCCCAGTTTAGTCCGGTCAGACGCAAAAGAAAAAATCCGGCCCCTCCCTCCATGCCTCTACATTCTACAACCTTACAAAAGCTCACGCAGCTGGACATTTCGTTCCTCTTAATGCCTTAATATAAAAGGTAAATTTAAAAATATATCCAGTTCAGCAGGTGGTTCACCTGTCCAAGAGGCGAAATGGGCACGTTTGCCCGCGCACCGCTTTGTTTCTGTCGTCCTTTGGGCATAACGGCAAGGGTACCTTGGAAACCCTTCTCAACTTTTCAAGCGGCGTGACAGCTGAAAAGTAATAAGGTGGTCCGGGGGGAATTATTCCCCTCGGACGGGGTTTGGGGCGGTAGCCCCAAATAGAGCATTTTAACTAAAACCAGTCGTCGTCATCCGCTATGGGGGTAAAGCCTCTACGGATGGTATTTTCAGTTACGCAGCGCGGGTCCATGAATTGCAGAAGGTAATCCGGCCCGCCGGTTTTGGAACCCACGCCGGACATTTTATATCCGCCGAAGGGCTGGCGCTCCACCAGCGCGCCCGTACTGCCCTTGTTCAGGTAAAGATTGCCCACGTTGAATTCTTCCTCTGCCTTGGTCAGGTGGGCCGGGCTACGGGAAAAGACCGATCCAGTAAGGGCGAAACGGGTGCTGTTGGCCAAATGCAGGGCATCGTCAAAATCTTTGGCGCGCATGACGGCCAGCACCGGGCCGAAGACTTCCTCCTGGGCCAGGCGATGCTCAGGGGTGATCCCTTCCACAATGGTCAAGGGCACATAGGCTCCTTCTATGGGGTAATCCGCGCGTTTGAGCAGAACATGCCCCTCTTGTTCCGCCAAGGCGATGTATTTAAGCACATTGGGGGCCAGGGAGGGATCGGCCAGGGGCCCCATGTAGTTGGCGGGGTCTTCGGCCGGACCGATGCGGATGGAAGAGGCGGCACGCACCAGGCGCTCCGTAAATTGCTTATAGATGGAATCCAGAACCACCACCCTGGAGCAGGCCGAGCATTTTTGCCCTTGAAAACCGAAGGAGGAGTAAAGGGTTTGCAGCACGGCCTCATCCAGGTCAGCGTCATCATCAATGATGATGGCATTTTTGCCGCCCATTTCAGCGATGACGCGCTTGACCTGGGTCTGATCCGACCCGGTGCGCCCGGCCTTTTCAATAATATGCAGACCCACTTCCATGGAACCGGTGAAGCAGATCAGGCTGATGTCCGGGTGTTCAATGAGATGATCGCCCATGACCGCGCTGCGTCCTGGGCAATAGTTGAAAACGCCGTGGGGCAGCCCTGCCTCGCGAAAGATCTCGGCCAGGGAATAGCCGATGGTCGAAGCTATGGAGGCGGGTTTAAAGACCACGGTGTTGCCGGTTACCATGGCCGCTCCGGCCATGCCTATGGCTATGGCAAAGGGAAAGTTCCAGGGTGAGATCACGGCGGCCACGCCCTTGGGCTGGTAAAACAGGCGGTTCACTTCACCTGGGGCGCGCCCCATGCGGCGGGGCGCGGCCAGACGCAGCATTTCGCGTGCGTAATATTCCAAAAAGTCAATGCCCTCGGCTACATCATGGTAGGCTTGATCCCATTGTTTGCCGACTTCCAAGGTCTGCAGGGCGGAAAGCTCAAAGATACGGCGGCGGGCTATATCCGCCGCCCGGCGCAGCACGGCGGCCCTTTCTGTCGCGGGGGAACGCCGCCATAAGGTCAGGACGCTTCTTGCCGCGCCTATGGCCGCATCCACCTCCGCCTTGCCGGCCTGGCAGACCTTGGCAATGATTTCTTCCGGCCTGGCCGGGTTGACGCTGGGGAGGCTCTCCGGGGTAAAAACGTCCTTGCCGCCGATGAACAGGGGTATTTCCCTGCCGGCTGATGCGCGCACCTTGGCAATGGCCTGCGGGAAGGCCGCACGGTTGGCCGGGAAGCTGAAATCAATCAGGGATTCATTGACAAAGGGAGGGAGGGATTGCGCCCCTGCGCTGCGCTCCGCAACACGGGCGGACTGGGCGGCCAATTCGCGTTCCAGGCTGGCCTCCGGGGCTTCCAGCAGGAGATCCAGTTCCGTCCCCTCGGCAAAGCTCTGGCGCAAAAAGGATTCATTGGCAGTATTCTCCAGCAGCCGCCGCACCAGATAGGCCATGCCCGGTACCACCTCGCCGTAAGGACAGTACAGGCGCACCCGCCCGGCAACATTTAAAAGCCCCTTGCGCACAGGTTCGGCCATGCCGTAAAGTGCCTGGAATTCATAGCGGGATTCGGGCACACCCAGGTCCAGGGCGTTTCCATGACTGCGGCGATACTGCGCACGTTGTGCGAAGCGCAGCAGAAATAAACCAGATCGTGATTTTCCAAAATAAGGCGGGCAATTTTTTCGTAGCTCAAATCGCTTTCGGGTTTTCTGGTCCACACCGGCACAGGCCAGCCGCACTGCTTGGCCATGACCGTTTCCGCATCCCAATAGGCCCCCTTGACCAGGCGCAGGGTAAAGGGCAGTTTGTGTTTACGTCCCCAGGCCAGCAGATTGCGCACTTGTTCTTCCGTATCTTTAAGGTAGGTCTGCTGCACCAGCCCCAGGTGCGGATAATGGGAGAACTCCGGGTCCGCGCGCAGGCGTTTGAACAGTTCCACCGTGATTTCTCGGTAGCGCAGTTGTTCAATGTCAATGCACATGGCCGCGCCCATGCGGACAATCCGGCGGTAAATGGGTTTGATGCGGGCCAGAATGGCCTGCACCGCGCCTTCCATATCCACAGGGCGAGCCTGGGAATACAGGGCCGAAGGCTTGATGGAGGCATTGACCATGGGCTGTGTACCCCAGTCCAGCCCGGCTTCACCCCCCGCGCCGGGCAGGGGGTGCCAGCCGCCCTGCTCCCCGGCCAGGGCTTCCAATAGATCCAGATAACCCTGGGCATAGGCCGCGCTTTCTTCTTCGCTTACCGTGGCCTCTCCCAAGAGGTCCACGGTAAAGGTAAACTTGTCTTTGCGCAGTTTGGCAATGCCCTTAATAGCTTCACCGGCGTTTTCGCCGATGATGAATTGACGGCCCATGCCTTCAATGTTGGCGCGGATGGTTTTACCCAGTATTTTGCCGGTAAAGCCGCCGCCTATGCCGGAAAGATTGGCCCCGAACTTGAGCGCGGCGGGCACTTCCGCTTCACCGCCGAAATATTCCTTTATATGCCGCACTAGGTTTTCGGAATCATTGAGGTAGGGCAGCACATCCACAAAACGGAAAAGCTGTACTTTGAAATCTTCATGGCGCATGGCCCAGTCCATGACCTTGCCCGTCCACCATCCTTTGTTAAAGATGGAAGGGGCCTCGCCGCTGATGCTTTTGAAAAATTCCTTGCCTCTGGAAACGATTCTTGTCTCCAGCTCTTTTTTATCCATAATCGGAACACTCCCTATGGGGTATTTTGAAACGTTTTTAATTTTAGAGCAATTTCGCTTTGAAATTGCTC
>JAITGZ010000130.1 GCA_031280335.1 Deltaproteobacteria bacterium
CCGACCATAAGTCTTGCCAGATCAAGACCTACCACATTTTTGTGATTGCGCCCGCCAAACATGACCTTATCACCGCCGGGCAGAATGACTTCCACCCCCAGCACAAAATCTCTGGTAACGCCGTATTTGAGGGCGCGCATGCCTCCCGCGCCCGTAACCACATTGCCTCCTAGGGAGCAGGCCTTCACTGTGGCCGGGTCAGGCGGATAAAAAAGCCCCTTGGCTTCACATGCGTCTTGAAACTCGGAGGTATTCACCCCCGGCTCCACCACGGCCACAAAATCGCTTTCGGATATTTCCAGGATTCTATTCATTTTCAGGGTGGAAAGCACAACACCCGGCGTTAGGGGAACGCAATCACCCACCAGGTTCGTGCCGAAGCCCCGAATATAAACGGGCATGCGTTCCGCATCAGCCCAACGCATAAACTCTTGCGCCTGTTCCACGTTTTCCGGTTTGACCACGGCGAGGGGCGTGCCCCGGCGCAGGCTGGCGTCCGAGGAATAGACAAGCATGTCTTCAGAAGAAGTGAGAAGCCCGCCTGGAAACAAACGCTGTAAAAACTCTCGCTGTTCGCTCTTTAAAGTCAATTGCGCGTCCATAAGTCTGACCTCGAACAGATATTTTCAGCGATAAAATTTTAGGGAAACGCTGATTTATTCTCTTGAGGGTGCCTTGCCGTTGTGCAGAGGGATGGCAGAGGTAAAGCAACGCCTGGGCAAACATACCCCTTTTGCCCCCTGCACCCCGCATACGTTTTTAGCCGCTTTGCGGCTGAAAAATAGTAAGGGGGTCTGGGGGGAATTATTCCCCCCAGCGGGGTTCGGGGCGGAGCCCCGAATTAATCAGTGTTTCCTTAGAGTAATTTAATCTTGAAATTACTCTAAATGAGTCCAATCATGGGCCACCATAAGAAAAGGGCCAAGACCAGGGCTATACAGATGAGCAAGGCCAGTGGAACAGCCCCGATGAATTGATGCCGTACATCATAACGCCCTGTTCCATAAAAAATAAGATTAGGAGCGCTGTTGAAAGGCATGAAAAACGCCCCTCCCGCCACGGCCATAGTGGTAATTATACCTATGGCATAGGGGTCAAAGCCGCGTTGCTGCGCAATGGATATGGCAATGGGTACCATGACCATCATCATGGCGTTCATTCCGGCAAAGATAATATGCATGAATACGGTGCCGCAGATAAGAATAACGGAAAATTCCGTTATGCCCATGCCGGACATAAAGCTGGATTTGGCGAATAATGTATCCACAATCCATTTAAATCCGCCGGATCTATTGATGACATCAGCCATGCCCATGGCCATGCCCAGCCAGATGAGCGCGGGCCAGGAGACGCGCTCGCCTATGTCCTTCCAACTGACGGCACCTACGCCCGGCACCAGAAGAAAAGCCAGGATAAATGACGTATGCGTGGAAGGAATGCCGTGGAGAAACTCCGTAACCCAGAAGCCTCCGGTAAGGAGCAGTATGATCAGCGTACGTTTTTCCGCCCTGGTCACAGGGCCCATTTCTGCCAGACGCTCCTTGGCTAGGGCGCGGGCGACTTCGGGAGAACTCATGCCGAAAGGAAACATTTTATAAACAATGAAAGGCAAGAGCAGCACTACGGGCAGTCCGGGGAAAAATCCCGCCATAAACCAGGTATTCCAGGTGATGTCCATACCGGTCATGTCCTTGATCACCTTGAGACCGAGCATATTGGCCCCGGTGGCCGTGAGAAACATGAACGTGTTGGTGGTATTGGTGTAAAGATTGGCGAGCATTATGGTATGATCGCCCTTATATTCCCCCGGTTTGAAGCCCACGCCTTCGCAAATGCTGTCTGAAACATTCGACAGCAAAGCGCCGCGTGCGGTATTGGAAGGCATAAATGGAGCGAGAATGTTATTTACCATGCTGGTGGCATAGAGTATCTGCAGCGGGCCTTTGGCGTATTTGGCGAGAAATATATAAGCCAGACGCCGCCCAAGGCCGGTGTGGCTGATGGTGGCCCCCAGGATCATGGCAAAGACGGTCATCCACCAGGCCATATTGTTGAACCCGCTCAGCACCTGGCCCCCCGGCGTTCTGGCAAAAACGATCAGCACGGCTGCGGCGAATATGGAGGTGAGGTATTCTGGAATAGGCCGCACTATCCAGAAAATGATGGTTACCAAAAAAATGATTAAGGTTAATTTGGCACCGGGAGTAAGCCCCTCAAACGGAATATAAATGTGGATGAATGCCATGGACGCGGCGGCGAATATGGAGATAATCCAGCGTTTCATAAGAATTCCCTCTTTTTGGGCAGGCATTTCAACCTTGAGGCACCGTGGGCGGGGGTGCCGGCTGGAGTAATTCCAACGTGAAATGCCTTAAAAATCAGCCCGTGTTTCTTTTTTGAGCAAAGCGCCGCACATGGTCACGGCTTCTTCTATGCTGCCGGCGAGATGGGCACCCGCCCGCTTCAGGGCCGCGTGCTTGGAGGCGACCGTGCCCGCCTCGCCGGCGATGATCGCCCCGGCGTGGCCCATCTTTTTTTCCGCCGGGGCGGTGGCCCCGGCGATAAAGGCGATCACAGGCTTGCCGTAATCCGCCGCAGCCAGATAGGCCGCTGCCTGTTCTTCCGCCGCGCCGCCGATTTCGCCAATCAGCACCACAAGCTCCGTCTCCGGGTCATCCTTGAATAGCTTCAAAATGTCCTCAAAGGAGCTTCCCGGCACGGGGTCTCCGCCTATGCCCACGCAGGTGCTTTGCCCTATGCCCATGATGCTGAGGTTGGAAGCCGTCTCATGCGTCAGGGTGCCGCTGCGCGAGACAATGCCCACATTGCCCTCTTTATAAAGAAAGCCCGGCATAACCCCCGCCTTGCTCTTGCCGGGGCTGATCAGCCCTATGGTGTTCGGCCCCACGATGCAGGCGTGCGCGGTCCCGGCCGCTTCGCGCATTTTCATGCTGTCGTGTATGGGGATATGTTCGGTGATGATGACAATTACCCCTATGCCGTTGTCTATGGCCTCAAGGGCGCAGTCGAGTACGGCGTAAGGCGGGGTGAGAATCAGCGTGGCGTCAATCGCCCCCAGTGCCGCGCACGCCTCTTTGATTGTGTCGAAAACGGGTTTTTCCTCGACCACATGGCCGCTTTTGCCGGGGCTTATGCCTCCCACCAGGTTGACGCCGTATTCCAGGTGGTGTCTGGCGTGCATACGGGCCTGTTTGCCGGTGATGCCCTGAATGATCAGGCTGCTGTCCTTATGAAGAAGAATGGCCATGACTAGCTCACTCCCAAGCCGGCGGCCAGAATACGCACCGCTTCCTCTGTGGTGCCGTATTTGACTATGGGTATCCGGCGCGCTTCCAGCATGGCCCATCCTTCATCCTGTGAATATCCGCGCATTTTGACCACCAACATAGCCTGGGGCCTGTCTTCGTCCACCACTGCGGCAATGCCTCTGGCCACTTCCCCACAGTTGTTGATGCCGCCAAAAATATTGATCAGCACGCCTTCAACGCCGGGGGTGGCCAGCGATATGCGCAGCGCTTCAGCGGTATGGGCGCTGCTGATGCCTCCGCCCGTATCCAAAAAACTGGCCGCCTTGCAGCCGCTTTGATTGACCAGGTCCATGCTGGCCATGGCCAAACCGGCACCGCCGGCAATAACCGCCACCCTGCCCCGCAGCTGCACATAATTGACGCCAATGGCCGCCGCGCGTTTTTCAAGGTCCGAGGCCGGCACAGAATCCGTCTGGGTCATGCCCTGGCGCTTCAGGGCCGCGTCATCAATGACCACCTTGGCGTCCAGGGCGATACACTCGCCCGCCGTGGTAACGGCCAGGGGGTTTATCTCCATGGTGGTGCAGTCATAAGTGAAAAAGGCGGAGATCAAGCGCAGCAGCAGGCTTGTAACCTTGGACTGCGTATCGCCTTCCACTCCGGCCAGACGCACTTCCTCCTGTATTTCATGGCGGCGCGGCAAAGACAGGGTGGAAAGATGATATTTACGCACCTTTTCCGGCGCGCTTTCGGCAACGCGCTCAATGTCCATGCCCCCCTCTGCGGAAAAGATCAGCACCGGTCTGCCCACAGCGGCGTCCAGGGTTACCCCGGCATAAAACTCCCGCGCGATGTCCACCGCTTTGGCAATGAGCAGCAGGGAGCAGCGCTCTCCTTTGATGGACATGCCGAGTATGGCCGCCCCAGCCGCTCGCAGGGCTGCTTCATCCCGCGCCACTTTGACGCCGCCCGCCTTGCCGCGTCCGCCAGCGCGCACCTGCGCCTTGACCACCACCGGGTAACCGAGCGCTGCGGCGCACATGGCCGCTTCCCCCACGGTGGCGGCGGTTTTTTCAGGCATGACGGCAACGCCGAGGCGGCGCAGCAGTTCTTTGCCTTCATATTCAAACATGCGCATGCTCAACCTCCGGAAAGTCTGTAGGCATAGCCCAGATCAAAGGCGGCGCGGTTTTTTTCCAGCGCTCCGGCGGAAAAGGAGTTTTGCAGGGCCTCCTTGCAGGCTTCTGCGGAGACATGGCCCGCAATTCCGACCAAGGCACCGAACATGACCATGTTGGCGGCAAGGGGTTGTTTCAGTTCTTTTTCCGCCATTTCCGTAGCGGGGACGCGCACCACATTGGTGAAACGCGCCGGGGTTTCGGTCACCAGGGAGCTATCCACAATAAGGCCGCGTTCGTCTTGCAGGTCGCCCGCATAGGCAGCCAGGGCGGCCTGCGACATTACCGCCAGCAAATCCAGATCCAGGGGCTTGATATAGTCGATAATGCCGTCGGAAAGGATGATTTCGGTCTTGCAGGCCCCGCCGCGCGCTTCCGGGCCGTAGCTCTGGGTCTGGGCCACTTCCAGGCCGCCGAACTGTCCTGCGGCCCTGGCCAGAAGAACGCCGATGGAAATAACCCCTTGGCCGCCGAATCCGGCTATGCGTATTTCGTACCTCATGTCCCGGCCCCCTCTTTTATAATGCTGATGGCCAGGTCAGGGCAGAGCAGCGCGCACAGGCCGCACGAAACGCACTTGCCGTTATTCGCCCTGGGCATAAGGTAACCCCTGCTGCCGCGGGTTTCACCCGGGGTCAGGGCACTTTTGGGGCATTCCTCAACGCAGAGCATACATCCCTTGCACTGTTGCGAATCAATACTGACGCTCATATGGGCCTCGCGGATGCCAGCGGCGGACGGTAAGGCGGGCTCGCCAAATCCGCGTGCAGAATGCCGACACGGAACTGCCCGGACTCAAGCGGTACGTCTTTTTGGGACACGGCCGCTTTTTTCAGGGCATGATAGATGGTTTGGGGCTTTCCATCGCCGAAAATATTGCGTCCAGCCTGGGTGGGGCACTGGGTTATGACCTCCATAAACGAAAAGCCTTGATGTCTTATGGCTGCGGATAGGCTTTTTTCCAGACGCAGCGGGGCTACGGCGGTTTCGCGCGCCACAAAGGCGGCCCCCGCAGCCTGTACCAGGGCGGCGGCGTCAAAGGGACGCTCCGGGTTGCCGTAGGGCGAGGTCTTGGTTTTGCTCCCCGCCGGGGGGGAGGGAGAAACCTGACCGCCGGTCATGCCGTAAATATAGTTGTTGATCATGACCACAGTCATATCAATGTTGCGGCGCGCGGCGTGGATCAGGTGGTTGCCGCCTATGCCGCAGCAGTCGCCGTCGCCGGTGAAGACCACGATTTTTTTATCCGGCATGGACAAGGCCAGCCCGGTGGCCACGGGGATGGCCCGGCCGTGCAGGGCATGGATGACGTCCGTGTTGATATAGACCGGTATCCATCCTGAACAGCCGATGCCGGAAACAAAGGCGTAGTTTTCAAGCCCTGTCTTTTCGATCACCCGCAACATGGCATGCAGCACGGTACCGTCGCCGCAGCCGGGACAAAAGATGGTGGGCAGCGCGGACTTACGGAAGTATTTTTCAGCAAGCGGATTCACGGACGCACCTCGCGGACGGACTTCAGAATTTCAGCTGGAGTGGGCATTTCACCACCCAGTTTGGGGATGGAAAAGACATCACTGTTCACCACCCGCCGTACCTCATTAACGATTTTGCCTATGTTCATCTCAGGCACGAAAACCGCCTTGGCCCTGTCGCCCAGTTCTTTCACCAGGGCATCGGGAAAGGGGAACAGGGTCTTAAGACGGATCAGCCCCATCTTCATACCCGCTTCCCGTCCTTCAAGCACGGCGCGCAGGGCGCTGCGGGCCGTGCTGCCGTAAGCCAGCAGCATGATCTCGGCATCATCGGCGAAATGCAGGGAGTAATCGGAGATAAGGGCGGCATTTTGGGTGATTTTATCGCAGATACGCCTTACATGCGCGGCGCTTTCCGCCGGTTTGTGCCCCACGCGGTTGCCCATATGATCATGCAGCTGTCCGTCCACCAGCAGGGCGCGCCCCTCGCCGAAATCAGCCCGGTAACATACCCCCCCCAGGGCAGGAATGGGTTCAAAGGGGCGGTAGTCTATGCCGGCCGGCGGTTTGGTGCGGTTGATCAACTCCGGCCGTGTCGGCAGGGTTACCCGTTCGCGGGTATGCCCCACGATTTCATCCAGCAGCAGGCTGACCGGCACAAGATACCGTTCCGCCAGGTTAAAGGCGCGAATGGTCATATCCGCCGCTTCCTGCGCTGAAGAGGGGATAAGCACTATGGGTTCGTAATCGCCGTGGCTGCCGTATTTGGCTTGATATACGTCCTGTTGCGAGGCGAGGGTGGGCTGCCCCGTGCTGGGGCCGCCGCGCATGACATTGACGATGACACAGGGGGTCTGGGTAGCGGCGGCGTAGCCTATGCCTTCCTGCATCAGGCTGTATCCGGGGCCGGACGTGGCGGTCATGGCCTTTTTGCCGCCCCAGGCCGCCCCAATGATGGAATTAATGGAGGCGATTTCATCCTCCATTTGCAAAAAGATGCCGCCGGCTTCGGGCATGCGCTGCGACATGGCCTCAGCCACTTCGCTGGCCGGGGTTATGGGGTAGCCGGCAAAAAAACGGCACCCGGCAAGCAGCGCGCCTTCAACGCAGGCCTCATTGCCCTGCAGCACCTGACAAGCCCGCAGCGGCTGCGCCGCCTGGTTATCCATATCAACACCCCTTTAAAAAGAAACATTGTTTCTTTGTATAAAACAATATTTCAAAATTTTAGTCAAGCAAATAGAATAATTTTTGCAAGTTTGGCGGTATTAATTTTTGAGGGGCATTGCCCCAGACCCATACAGAGGCGTTCAAAGCAGGGATATTGCCGTGGTTATTGATAAGCTTGCCTCTGCTATGAAAAAACTGTAGAAGTCATGGACAAGTGAATAAGGAGCCCTAGTGCCCGCTGCCAGCACGCCGCCCATACAAGCCCTGGAAAAGGCCATTGCCGTTTTTGAGACGATCTGCATGTCCGACGCGCCCATGCGTATTTCAGACATGGCCCGTGCCCTGGGCATGAACAAAACCACAGTTTTCCGCATCCTGCAGACCTTCATCTCCCTAGGCTACGTGAATCAGGAAATAGGCACCGACAGATACGCGGCTACCCTTAAAGTCGCCGCTTTCAGCAATCTGGTGCTGAACAGAATCGAGATACGCCATATTGCGCGGGACATCATGCGCGCCCTGTCTCAAGAGGTACACGATTCTGTGCATCTTTCCATCAAAGACCGCGATGAAGCCGTTATTATTGAAAAAATAGAGAGCGACGAAGCCACGCGCATCTCTTTTCATATCGGACGCCGCAGTCCGCTTTACACAACAGGTACAGGCAAGATTATGCTCGCCTTCATGCCTGCGGATCAGCTTGAGCAATACCTCGCCCGCGCCTCTTTTTTTGCCCACACCCCCACGACCTTGACCGCCCCCGATGCCTTGAAGGCCGAACTGGAGCAAATTCGCGAAACAGGCGTCGCCTTTGATCGCGGAGAAAACAAGGTGGGCGTCTCCTGTGTGGCCGCCCCAATTCATGATTATTCCGGCCGTCTGGTGGCGGGGGTAAGCATCGTCGGCCCCACATACCGTGTCAGCGCAGACTTTGACACCCTTGCCCCCAAGGTCGCTGCGGCCGCCCGGTCCATCTCCATGCGCCTGGGCAGCCAGATTCAAAGTAAACTGTAAAGGCGTTATTATATTTTTTGGGCTATCTCCCCAAGGTTCCCTCCCCAATAACTCTTCCTTCTCTTGATAATATTAACGGGCTTTTCAAACCGTTTGTTCCCGGATATACAGCGGGACATGAATGAAGTCCCATCGTATATTGGTGTTGCGCCGCTCCTTTCCCGGGCGGACCTGCTATCTTTGGAAGGCGTGATTTGCGCCGGGCTGCGCGAATTCTTCCCTTTCAGCGCGCATAGTTTTTATTTCCCCAGGCCGCTTTTGGAGTATGAACAGCCGGAGCCGCAAACAGCGGAATACATAGCGCGGGAGCGCAAGCTGCTTTTGCCGCTCAGGCAGCGCGGGGGCGAATTTTTGGGTTTTTTTGCGGCCCGCCTGCCGCAGGGCGTTAAAATACGCCCCCTTCTGCCTTTTCTGCCCAATCTGGCCGGGCTTTGTCTGGATAAAGCCGCCCTTTACCGGCAAAGCCTGCGCGAGCCTGTTACCGGGCTGCATAGCCGGCAGACCCTTTTAAATATCATCGCCTGGGAGCTGGAGCGTTTGGGCGCTCTTTGCGTCCCCGCCCAGCCCAGGGGAATCCGCCCAGCGCGGGAATCCGCCCGTGCAGGAACCCGGCCTGATTTTTTGGACGCGGACTACGGAGCGGGTAAGAACTCCGGCCAGTTCAGCCTGCTGCTTTTCCGCCTGGACGGTATGGAAGATATCCTCCGTGCGGTCGGCCATTTGCGGCTGGAGGAGCTGTTAACCCTGCTGGGAAACGCGCTGGAAGAAAACCGGCCCGGACATGTTCTGGCCGCCCGCAGCGGAGAAGATGAACTGGCCGTGCTTGTTCCCGGCGGCAGCCCGCGCGGGGGCGAAGCCCTGGGTCTGGAACTGGCGGATAGATTGGGCGAGACGCATATCCTGGACGGACTTAGCGGCAGAAAAATGCGCCTTGCCCTCACTTGGGGGCTGGCGTACTGCCCGCCGGATCTACAGGGCATGGAGGGCCGCCCCCCGGCGGAGCAGGCGCGGCGTCTTTTACGCCGGGCGCGCCTGGCTGCGGACTTGGCCGCAGCCGGGGCCATGCCCGGCCTGACCTACGCCCATACCCTGCTCCAAGGGGGCCGGGTGCTGGAGCCGCGCCCCTTTTCACGCCTGCTGGTCAGTCCCGGCTCCGCCGCCGGGGCGCGGCCGGGGCAGGTTTTTACGCTCTGGGGCCAGGGCGCGTCCCGGCTCTACAAGGCGGACATACGCCTTGTAGAAACGGATGAACTGACCTCCCTGGCTGAAATCCTGCATTTGGACGACCCGGCGGCCGCGCCTGAAGCAGGAGATCATCTGCGCTTACACCCTGCGGCCAAAGATCAAAAAATAGAAGAAGAAAGCGATTTTTTGCCCCGTTGGAGCATGGAAAGCGCTAAATACGCCGCTTTCGCCCTGATTTTGGGGCGTTTTTCCCCCCGCCCCCACGAAACAACCGGGACGGCGGAGAGTATCAGCGGCCTGGAACCTGAGCGCGCCCCCCAAGACACCGCCCCGGACGGCAGCGCGTGGGAAGAACGCATGCGCCGCATTGCGGATAAATGCCGGGAGATTCTGGGCCAAGACAGCCTGCTGGGTCGTTATGCCCTGAACAGCCTGATTTTTTTTGTGCCCGACCCCGCGTCTGCCGCAAGCCCGGCAGCAGAAAACCCGGATTTCGCCGTTGTCATGGAGACAAAGCTCCAATCCCTGGCCTCTGAACTGCAAGAACATACGGATATGGACTGCGCCTTTGGCCTGGCCTTGCATCCTTTTTTGGATTTTCATAAGGCCGACGCCCTGGAAAATGCCCGTAAAGCCCTGCGTTACGCCCTGCTGCTGCCCGCGCCCGGCGTGGGCAGGCTTGGTTCCCTGGCCCTGAACATCAACGCGGATCGCCTGACCGCTCCGGGCGTGGTGGAAAACCAACAGGAGGCGGTCATGGAATACCGCCGCGCCCTGCTCTGCGACCCGGATAATACCGCTGCCGGCAATTCTCTGGGCGCGCTGCTTTTCAGCCTGGGGCGCGCGGATGAAGCCGAGCGCGTCCTGCGCGAAACCCTGCGCCGCAGCCCGACGGACTTCAGTTCCCTGTATAACCTGGGGACGCTGCTACAGGCCCGGCGGGACTTCAAGGAAGCCGGACGCTGCTTGCGGCGCTGCCTGGACCTGCAAGATGATAGACGCCCATATGCCCTGCAGCGCCTGGGGCAAATGGATGAGCAAGCGGGCAACCCGGCGGGGGCGGAAAAATACTACCGCCTCGCCGGAACCCTTCCAGGAGGCGTAAACCTCTCCCGGCGCGGCCTGGCCCGCCTGGCCGCCCAAAAAGGACGCCTGCGCGAAGCGCGCGAACTGCTGCACGAAACCCTGCTCTCCGACCCCCACGACGCCATCGCGCTATACATGCTGGCCGGTCTGTACCTGGACGCTGGAGAAGACCCGGCGGTGGCGGAAAGCTTGGCCCGCCGCAGCGCCGCCCTGCGCCCCGACCTGCGCCCCGCCTGGATGGAACTGGCCCGCTCCCTGGAGGCCGGAGGCAAAAAAGACGCCGCCCGCGAGGCGCTAATCCGCGCTGGAGAAAGTTAAAAGCAAGTTTTTTTGGGGAGGGAACCCCATAAATTTTTGGGGAGGCAACCCCAAGGGGCTTACCCCTTGAGGTTCCCTCCCCAAACCCCTCCCTCCTGAACCAGTTCAAGTTTTGTCAGCCGCATAGCTGCTGACAAAACTGGTCGGGGGGCCGGGGGGAATTATTCCCCCCGGATGGGGTTTGGTGCCTTGCCGTTGTGCCGGGGGGATGGCGGAGATAAAGCGGCGCACGGGCAAACATGCCCATTTTGGCTCCACAGGCGGGGCAACGGGGCGGCAGCCCCGATTAATCCTGGTGACAGAATAAAATGTCAAAGTTAAAAGATTCTGATTTAGGAGTTGCCTCCGCGTGTTCGGGGCGTGTTTTCCGTTTGTCGGGCCTGCCGGGGGATTGGCCTTGGGTGGAGGATATGCTGCGGGCGCAGGGTTTTGACTTTGCTCCGCTATCTTTTTACGCCGGGGCCAGGGTACTGCTGCGCGAGCCCATGCCTTTGGGGGCGAGTTTGGCGGCTCGCTTTGGTCATATTTATATTCAGGATGCCTCTTCCATGCTCCCTCCTTTGGCCTTGTTACAGGTGCTGGACAAGGCCGGGGGCCGGCGCGCCGCAGGTTTGCGGGCTTTGGATATGTGCGCCAGCCCTGGCGGCAAGACCTCTCTGCTGGCCCGGCTTTTAGGGCCGGGCGCTGTGGTTTTGGCCGGAGAACCCGCGCCCAAACGTCTGGCGGCGCTGCGGCACAATTTGGATTTGCTGAATATTTTCAATGCCGCCAGTTTGGGCGTGCCTGGCGAGTCCCTGCCCTTGGCGGAAGGGAGTATGGATATTATTTTGTTGGATCCTCCGTGCAGCGGCTGGGGCACGGCGGATAAACGCCCGGAGGTGCTGAACCTGTGGCGTGGGGATAAGCTGAAGCCTCTCATCGCCCTGCAAAAAAGGCTGCTGCGCACGGCCCTGGGCTTTTTGCGCCCCGGCGGCCTGCTGGTTTATTCCACCTGTACTTTGAATGAACGGGAGAACGAAGAGCAGGTCGCTTGGGCTGTGCAGGCCCTTGCCGGGCCGGGTGCGGCCCTGCGTATTTTACCTCTGGTGCCTTTTCCGGGTTTTGTTTTTGATCCGCCCGCTGACTGCGCCCCAGGGAGTCTGCGCGTGGCGGCCGCTTCCGGGTTGGGGCAGGGTTTTTACATTGCGGCCCTGCGTAAGGAAGGAGCAGCGGACGGGCTGGATAGCAGCGCCTGTTCGTATTGCGAGGACGCGGACGCGGCGGGTTTACGCCGGGATCAGGATGCGCGGATGGCAAATTGCGGGGGCGCGGATGCGGCGGAAGGCGAGGGTATGGACCAGACCGTTCCGGCCGCGCCTCTTTTTGACCTGTTGCTCCTGCCTCCCGGTAAAATCCACATCATCTCCGGCAGGCTGTATTTTCGGCACATTCAGGCCCCGCCCCATCCGTGGAGGGGATTTTTTATGGGCAAGGCCGGACCGGACGGGTTGCCGCTGCCGGGGAGCGGGCCGCGCGGGCTTTTGCCCGGGCCGGAGCAGGCCCGTGAAAATGGCGGTGCCGTGCTGCGGGCGGAAAACCCCGCCACGGTTCTGGCCCTGCTTTCAGGGCAGAGCCTGAGTGGTTTTATGGGTGAGCGGGAAGCGGGGCTTTATTACAAGGATCTGCCCCTGGCCCGGCTTAAATGCCGTGGGGGCAGGGCGTTTTTGTGAGGCGGCCTTGCCTTCGCCGCCGTGGTTTTTGCTTGACAGACCCATGACATGCGGGTATTTATGGGGCAGAGTTGACGAGGAGAAAATGCGGTGCCAGAGCAATTTCGTTTTGAAATTGCTCTGGCGGCGGGGTTCGCGCAACGCCGCCGCCCGCGAAAAACCCGCACGGCGGGTTCGGCCAAAGGCCGGAGCCAGGCAGGCTTTGCCTGCCGTAGCGATGCTTTGACACCGCGTAGGCGACTATTCCACAGGACAGTGGAATAGGACGTGAAAGCCATGGCTTTCACGTCCTAAGGGCGAGGGCCAGGACGGTCCGAGTCAAATTCACTGCGGCAGCCGTTGGCGAGTCTTCGATCCTTACGGATGGCGACAGCAACGATTTCGCCGTTAAGCGCCGAGCAGAGCGTCTCAAAGTTGAAATGCTCTAGGAGGTTCTGGAGTATAAAGCCAAAATACTCCAAGACGTTCCGCTGTGTGTTAACCAACCGGCGGCCTATGCCGCCTATATTCTGCGGAGGCTGAAAAAATGGCTTACAATGTGCAGGTCGATGTTGATAAATGCAATGGGGACGGCGAGTGTGTGGATATGTGCCCGGTGAGCGTGTATGAGATGCAAAGCGGCAAATCCAGCCCGGTCAATGCCGGGGACTGCCTGGGGTGCGAATCTTGCGTTGAGGCTTGCCCCACCGGGGCCATCACCATTGAAGAAGCCTGAAAATTTTTACGGCTTTACAAGGGCTTTGTATTAAAAACCAGCCGGGCGGCCATGCTTGCCCGGCTGGTTTTTTACTTGCGGGTTAATAAAAATCTTGCCTTGAATAGAAAATAGTGATAATTATTGCTAATAAAATTTTGTGTTTTATAGCCTTGCGGCGGGTTTTAATTTGGGGCTATCGCCCCAAACCCCATCCGGGGGAATGATTTCCCCGTGCCCTCAACAGTTTTTAAGCCGCGTTGCGCTTGAAAAATCTGAACGGGGTCAGGAAGGCGGGGTTCCCTCTCCAAGGTGCGGGTGAGGGCGGGCAGAGCGTCTCAAGGTTAATATGCTCTAAAGGGGGGATGATCTATGGATTTTTTTGATGTGGCCATGCTTTCCCGGTTGCAATTCGCCGTAGCTGTATTTTTCCATTTTATCTTTGTGCCTTTGACCCTGGGCTTATCCGTGCTTTTGGCCGTGATGGAGACGATTTACTACCGCACCGGCAACGAGCAGTATAAGCGTATGACCAAGTTTTGGGGCAGGCTGTTTTTGATCAACTTCGCCCTAGGCATTGTAACGGGCATTACCCTGGAGTTTCAGTTTGGAACAAACTGGTCGCGCTATTCGGAGTATGTGGGCGACATTTTCGGCTCGCTTCTGGCCATTGAGGCCACAGTGGCCTTCTTTTTGGAATCAACCTTCATTGCCGTCTGGCACTTCGGCTGGGACAAGGTTTCCAAAAGGACGCATCTTGTGGCCATCTGGCTGGTGGCCTTTGCCGGCAACCTTTCCGCCTTGTGGATCATCCTGGCCAACGGCTGGATGCAGCACCCCGTGGGCTACCATATTGTGGGCGGCCGGGCGGAACTGCTGAACTTTTTTGATGTACTCGCCAACCCTTACGCCTGGGGGCAGTACCTGCATACCCTGTCCGGTGCCTGGATGCTGGCCGGGTTTTTTGTGCTGGGCATCTCCGCCGTGCATCTTTTGCGCAAGCATGAGACGGATTTTTTCAACCGCAGCGTGCGGGTGGCGGCGGCCTTTACCCTGGTGATGGCCCTGCTTGTGGCGGTATGCGGGCATCAGCAGGGCACGAGCGTGGCCAAGTACCAGCCGGAAAAGCTGGCGGCCATGGAGGCGCACTGGGAAACGGAAGCTGGCGCGCCCATTTACCTGCTCACCTGGCCGGATGAAAAAAACGGGCGTAACGCCATACAGGCCATACCCGTGCCCGGCGCGCTCAGCTTTATGGCCTATACCGACTTCAGCGCCGAGGTTAAGGGCCTGAACAGCTTTCCCAAAGAAGACCATCCCCCGGTGCTGCTCAGTTTTCTTTCCTTCCGCCTGATGGTGGGCCTGGCGGGGTTATTTATCCTGCTGGGCATACTGGCCTTTTTAAACCGGAACGACCTGGGCGCGAACAGGCTGGTCTCACGCCTGCTTGTCCTGAATATACCCCTGCCTTACATTGCCCTGGCTGCCGGTTGGGCTGTGGCTGAAATAGGGCGTCAACCCTGGATTGTCTATAAACTCATGCGTACAGCCGATGCGGTTTCGCCCATTCCGTCCTATTCCGTGGCCATTTCGCTGCTGGCCTTTGTGCTGGTTTATACCCTGCTGGGCGCGGTAGCTATCTTTTTGTTGCACAAATACGCCGTCAAAGGCCCTGAACCAACTGCCCAGCTTGCGGGAGGAGGTAAATAATCATGCCTGAAGTATCCATTCTCGCCATTATCTGGTTTGTACTCTGGGCCTTGCTCTGGGCTGTGTATTTCATCCTGGACGGCTTTGATCTGGGCATGGGCGTACTCTTGCCCTTTGTCGCCAAAAACGAACAGGAGCGCCGGGTGATCTACAATGCCGCCGGCCCCTTCTGGGATGGCAACGAGGTCTGGCTGATCACCGCCGGCGGCGTTACCTTTGCCGCCTTTCCCAAAGCCTATGCCGTGATGTTCAGCGCCTTGTACGCCCCGCTGCTGCTGCTGCTCTTCGCCCTGATCTTCCGCGCCGTATCCTTTGAATACCGCAATAAAGTGGATTCGCCCTCCTGGCGCAAAGCCTGGGACCTCTGCCAGTTTTTGGGCAGCTTTCTCCCGGCATTGCTGCTGGGCGTGGCCTTTGCCAACCTGTTTCAGGGCATACCCATTGACGGGGAGGGCGTTTATCACGGCAATATTCTGAAGCTGCTCAACCCTTACGGACTTTTGGGCGGTGTACTCTTTGTACTCATGTTCGCCTACCACGGAGCGCTCTGGCTGGGCATAAAAGCCGATGGAGAATTGCGCGCGCGCGCCTTAAACCGGGCCAAAACCATCTGGATTTACCTTACGGCTGCGGCGGTGGCTTTTTTGGCGGCCAGCTCCTACTTCACCACCCTGTACAATAATATCTTCACCCTGCCGGTGCTGGCGGTATTCCCCCTGTTGGCCGTGGCCGGACTGCTCGGCTCCAGGGCCGCTGTGGGGCTGCCCCTGCTGGCCTGGGGCCTGAACGCCGTTTTCATGCTGGGGGCCACTTTCTTCGGCGTGCTGGGCATGTACCCGGCCCTGCTCCCCTCCAACATGGACCCGGCGTACAGCCTGACCGTACTCAACGCCGCTTCCAGCGAGCTTACTTTGAGCATCATGCTGGGCGTGGCCGGGGTGTGCGTACCCATTGTCATTGGTTACCAGATTTGGGTGTATGTGCTATTTTCACACAAGGTTACAGAAAAAGAACTGCAAAGCGAAGAGGCATACTAAACTAATTTGGGGCTATCGCCCCAAACCTCATTCGGGGGGAATCATTCCCCCCGAACCCCCTCAACGGTGATTCGTTTTTTTAGCCCGCCGCTGGCATGTTCAGCCGAAATTTTCCATCGTAATGCCGGAGAGCAGCGCTTTCCGTTCTTGGGCATAGTTCCCGCTGCCCATGTCGAACTGCCGTATAAAACAAACCATACCCACAGGTACCAACGCCTTGATCAAAGCCTCAATGCCGAGTCGCCGCAGCACGGCGTGGTTCCCAATGGGGAATGTACCCTGGGCAGAGGTAAGGGGCAAACGAATTACTGTACGGGTTCAGGAGGGAGCGCTATCCGTAAGGCGGCCTTGCCGCCTTACGGATAGCGACAGCATCGATGGGGTTTGGGGAGGGAACCTCAAGGGGCAAGCCCCTTGGGGTTCCCTCCCCAAGGACAGTTCT
>JAITGZ010000038.1 GCA_031280335.1 Deltaproteobacteria bacterium
CAAGGAAATTTGGGACGAACTCATCTCGCTCTCGCCCAAATACGCCGAGGCCACTTATGAAAAACTTGATGCCAACGGCGGTCTTGGCTACATCCAGTGGCCCTGCACCAAGGAGGCGCCCAACGGCACGCAGGTGCTTTACGCCCAATCGGACGGCAGCATCAAGTTTGAAACCCCGGACGGTAAAGGTCGCCTTTTCACGGTGGAGTGGATGCCGCCCATTGAGAAACTTAGTGAAGAGTTCCCGTTCATACTCTCCACCGTACGCGAAGTGGGGCATTATTCTTGCCGTTCCATGACCGGCAACTGCAAGGCTTTGGCCGCTTTGGCCGACGAGCCCGGCTATGTGCAGATGAATAAGGAAGACGCCAAGGCTCTGGGCATAAAAGACCAGGAACTGGTCTGGATTCATTCACACCACGGCAAGGTCATCAGCCGCGCATCGGTAAGTACGCGCACTAATAAGGGTGCGCTTTACATGACCTACCAATGGTGGGTGGGAGCCTGTAACGAACTTGTGGGCGAAAATTTAAGCCCCATTTCCAAAACGCCGGAATACAAGTTTACTCCGTCCAGAGTTGAAAAGATTGAGGATCAGGATTGGGCGGAACATCACGTTGTGCAGACATATAGCGAGATAAAACAGCGTTTACGCAAGGAAAACGCCAGCGGGACATTACCTGTTTCTGTGGAAGGACAACGGGGAGGCAAAACCCCCGTGCAGCCCGTGCAGGCTTTGTAATGTAAAACGCGGGAGCGCTCCCTTGCCCCCGGCGCAGTACGGACAGCCACTGCGCCGGGGCAAAAAATAAAAGCTCTGGACCATATCAGGTTTTTATTTTTTGATGTTTAATCCGTATCCATCCCAAATGTTCTTTAAGCGGATGGAAACGTTTACCGGCAGGGAGCCGCCATGCCTCATCATGGGATATCTATCCTACTGATGGACAAGAGGTCATGAGAGCAATCTCCCCTCCAGGTTGGAGGGCCTCTTGTACATCACCGTTCCGGCGCGAATGCGCATTTCTCCGGCGTGGTAATGCCGGGGGCCTCTATGTTTTTGGCTCAAGTTACCCTGCTCCCGTCATAGGTCTTCTTTCACTTACGCCCAACCGCGCCTTTCGGCTTGCAAGCCGAAAGGCGCGGTTGTTTTCAATAAGGCGACCCCCATTGACACACCTACACAGTTTTGGAGAAAACCATGCCACATCCCCACTCTGAAAAAACGTCCAAACCCGCTTCACCGGCGCGGCGCAATTTTCTGAAAAAAACCGTGCCGGCGGCAATGGGTGCGGCAGTCGCGACTACCCTGCCGATGGTGGCAGCCTTGGAGGCTCGGGCGGCAAACGCCCCGGCGACGCTGCAGGTCTGGTCGTGCGGTGGTCTGGCCGAGGCTATGATACCAGCCAATGAGGCTTTCGGCCAAAAATTCAAAGCCAAGGTACTGTACACCGGGGCCTTTGCCGCCGCCCTCGGGAAATCGCTGATGGCCAACGGAAGGACTGAGGTTTTCGCCGGGCGGGCGCTGGCTCTGGCGAAAAATCTGCGCAAGGCTGAACGGATGAAGCGCTTCGTACCTTTGTGCTACACCAGCTATGTTATCGTCACCCCCAGGGGCAACCCGGCGGGCATTAAGACGCTGCAAGACATGACGGCACCAGACATCAGAGTGGCCATGGCCCAGAACGCATCCCCTCCCGGCGGGGCGGCGGTGATGGGGCTGCTCAAAAATGCCGGGCTGCTGGAAGCAATCAGGCCCAACCTGGTTGAAAACGGAACCTGTGTGCAGCGCAGCGTGGAGCTTGTCTGCAAGGGCAAGGCCGACGCGATGATTGTGGAACTGCGCATATCTCGCATGCCCTTGTTTGAGAAAAGTCTGGATATCGTGGAAATACCGCCGGAGTTCTTTCCCCCGGGACCTTTGACCTTTACCGTAGGGGTAATGGACGAAGGGATGGCAAATCCGCTGTCGGAAGAATACCTGCAATGGATGGTCGGTCCGGACGGCGGAGGACCTTTTTTTGAAAAAGCCGGATTCATCACGCCGTATTCGCTTTTGGGCCGGGAAATGACCGAAAGGTTCGGGGTGCGCGATGTCTAATCTTAGCGAAATCAAACCTGTGGGCAGCGGCCGTTCGCGCTTGCGTTGGTATTATAACCGGACTGTGCAGTGGGGGGCGCTGCTGCTGATGGGGCAATGGTCGGCGTACGGGTTACTGCGTTGTCCGTTCGTCATCCCCTACATCAGTTGCCAGAATTGTCCGGTAATCACCTGTCACGGACGGATTTTGCAATTCTTCTGGGGGGTATGGGCCGGCTGGGTTGCCCTGGCAATATTGTTCGGGCGGGCTTTTTGCGGCTGGGCCTGTCCGGGCGGCCTGATCAGCCGGGTGCTTGCCGGGCTGTGGCCGCGCAAAACGGAAATACCGCTGGAAAATGCCGGTCAACTGGCCTACGGCAAATACCTGGTGTTGGGATTCCTGATCCTGGTGTTTTTTGGGATGGGGCAGCCCAGGGTCGATGTGCCCATCCGTATCGGTCAGTTTTTTGAGTCCATATGGCTGACTTGGACGCATGCCTCGGAACTTTGGAAAGCGCGGGTCTGCGTGGTGGGCGGCGCTCTTTTGCTGGGCATTTTTGTCAGTGCTTTCTGGTGTCGTTTCCTCTGCCCTGCGGGGGGCCTTCTTGAACTCGTAAAGAGGTTCAGCCTTTTTACGGTGTACAAAACCGGGGAGTGCAACAATTGCGGCATCTGTCGCGAAAAATGCTACATGCGCACCAGACCGGAGGAGTATAACTGCACCAATTGCGGAGACTGCATCCATTCCTGCCCCAAAAACTGCATAGGCATCGGGAGAAAAGCGTGATGGACGCCCGACATCCCTGTTTCAACGCATCCGCCGGCGATCAATGGGGGCGCATCCATCTGCCGGTGGCTCCGGACTGCAATATTTCCTGCGCCTATTGCAACCGAAAAACCGACTGCCTGAACGAATCGCGTCCCGGCGTATGCAGCCGGACGCTCACCCCGGAAGAAGCGGCATATCTTGTGGATAAAGCCGTGCGCCAAATGCCTTCACTGGCGGTGGCGGGTATAGCCGGCCCAGGCGATCCCTTGGCCAATCCCGAATCGACCTTGCGCACCTTTGAGCTGGTACGCCGCCGTCATCCGGGGCTTTTGCTCTGCCTGTCCACCAATGGACTCATGCTGGCGGATTACATGGCGGATCTCCAAGCTCTGGGCGTAGGACATATCACGGTTACAATCAACGCCGTCATTCCCGCAGTGGCCCGCCATATCTACAGCAACGTACGGGCAAACGGCCGTTCGCATCATGGGCTGAAGGCGGCGGAAATCATTTTGAACAAGCAGGAAAAAGCCCTTGCGGCTGCGGAGCGGCACGGCGTTACGCTCAAAGTCAATACCGTGGTCATTCCCGGCGTCAATGACGAGCATGTGGAGGACATCGCTCATTTTGCGGCACGGTTCAGGGTAGGGCTGATGAACTGCATCGGCCTTATACCTGTGCGTGGCACTCCCATGAGTTCTTTTACCGCTCCGACGGCGAAACGCATGGATGAACTGCGCAAACGCGCCGGAAAGCATGTACCCCAAATGCGCCATTGTATGCGCTGCCGGGCCGATGCTTTCGGCCCGCTCTCGCGGGATTCACGGATTGAAAATATGCTGAATGCCCGGCAATACGCGCTCTCCTCCCTTTGCGCCTCCTCACAAGACAATAAATGTGAATTTAGGGAAACGCTGATTTATTCTCTTGAGGGGGCGCTGTCCCCTCAAACTCCCCCGGCAGGGGCCTGAGCCCCCTGCACCCCGCATACGTTTTTAGCCGCTGTGCGGCTGGAAAATAGTAAGGGGGGTCTGGGGGGAATTATTCCCCCCAGCGGGGTTCGGGGAGGAGCTCCGAATTAATCAGTGTTTCCTTAGAACTGTAAAAATGAAAAAGGAGCTGGTTTATGAAGAAAGTAATTGAGGTTTGTCCATATTGCGGCTCGGGCTGTAAAATCAACCTGCTGGTGGAAAACGGCAGGATCGTGGGTGCCGAAGGTGCCAACGGCCGTACCAACGAAGGGGCGTTATGCCTGAAAGGCCATTATGGCTGGGATTTTGTGCATGACACGAAAATCCTTACCCCACGCCTTAAAAATCCCATGATTCGTCGTCGGCGCGGAGGAGAACTTGAGCCTGTATCCTGGGATGAAGCCATTGGCTTTGCCTCCGGCAAACTCATGGAGATAAAAGAAAAGTACGGTCCTGATGCCATCATGCTCTCCGGTTCTTCCCGTGCCACCGGTAATGAGACCAACTATGTAATGCAAAAATTCGCCCGCGCGGCCGTCGGCACCAATAATGTCGATTGCTGCGCGCGGGTCTGTCACGCTCCATCAGTTGCAGGTCTGCAACTTTCGGTGGGTAACGGCGCCATGAGCAACTCCATAGTAGAGGTTGATGATACCAAGCTTATTTTCATTTTCGGTTGGAACCCGGCCGATTCCCATCCCATTGTCGCACGCCGCGTGGTCCGGGCGAAGGAAAGGGGTTCAACCATCATAGTCTGCGACCCGCGTAAAATCGAGACCGCGCGCATCGCCGACCTTTACGTGCCGCTCAAAAACGGCTCCAATATCGCCTTCATCAACGCCTTGATGCATGTCATCATCAAGGAAGGCCTGACCGATGAGAATTATATAGCCAA
>JAITGZ010000074.1 GCA_031280335.1 Deltaproteobacteria bacterium
CCCCGGCGGCTCCCGCCTGAATCCGCCCGGACAGCGGTTTATGGCCGCCGGCGATGACGGAGCAAATTCATGATTGAGCGATACACGCGCCCGGAGATGGGCGGACTCTGGACGGAGCAAAGCCGGCTGGAAGCCTGGCTGGAGGTGGAACTGGCCGTCTGTGAAGCCTGGTGCGAGCTTGGGCGCATACCCAAAGCCAGTCTTGAGAACATACGCCGTTCCGCCCGCGTTGATCTGCCCGGAATACAAAAAATTGAAGCCAGGGTCAGGCATGACCTCATCGCTTTTCTGACCTCTCTGGAAGAGATCGTGGGTCCGGACGCCCGTTTTATCCATGTGGGCTGCACCTCTTCCGATATTGTGGACACAGCCTGGGCTTTGCTGCTGACCAGGGCCGGACGCCTTATCCTGCGCGGCCTGGATGAGCTTTTGGCGGTCATGAAAGCCCTGGCGCTGCGGCATAAGGGGCTTATTTGCATGGGCCGCACCCACGGCGTACATGCCGAGCCCACCAGCTTCGGCTTGAAAATGGCCGGATTTTATGCGGAGTTCGCCCGGCACCGCGCCCGTCTGGCCGATGCCCTGGAGGGCGTGCGCTGCGGCAAGATTTCCGGCGCGGTAGGCACATACGCCATGCTGGACCCCAGGGTGGAAGAGCTGGCCCTGGCCCGGCTCGGGCTTGAGCCTGACCCTGTTTCCACGCAAATCATCCAACGGGACCGCCATGCGCATTTTTGTTCCGCCCTGGCCCTGCTGGGCGGGGGAGTGGAGCGTCTGGCCCTGGAACTGCGCCATTTACAGCGCACGGAAGTGCTGGAGGTGGAAGAAGGCTTCGCCCAGGGGCAGAAGGGTTCCTCCGCCATGCCGCACAAAAAAAATCCCATTTCAGCGGAAAACCTTTGCGGCCTGTCCCGCCTGCTGCGCGGCAACGCCCTGACGGCCATGGAAAACACCGCCCTGTGGCACGAACGCGACATCAGCCATTCTTCGGCCGAGCGCGTCATCCTGCCGGATTCCTCCATTCTGGCCGATTATATGCTCCACCGCCTGAAAGGACTGCTGGAAGGGCTGCGGGTCATGCCGGAAAACATGCGGCGCAATCTGCTCGCCTCCCATGAGCTTTTTTATTCCCAGCGGGTGCTGCTGGCCCTGGTGGAAGAAGCCGCCCTGCCCCGGCAGGAGGCTTACGCCCTGGTGCAGGCTTGCGCCATGCAAAGCTGGGAGAACAAGGCGTCTTTCCAGGAAACGGTACGCGCCCACCCGGTCATTGCCGCCCGCCTCGCTGCGGAATCGCTGGACCGGCTGTTTGACCAGAACTATTACCTGCGCCATGAAGACATGATCTTCCGCCGGGTGTTCGGAGGTGATTTTGCGCCGTCTTGAGATGAAAAAACGCCTGGCCCGGCTGCTGAAAGAAAAATCCTATCTGGAAGGCAGCTTTACCTTGAGTTCCGGACTGAGCAGCGACTACTACTTTGACTGCCGCCAGACCGCCCTGCACCCCGAAGGAGCCTGGCTGATCGGGCACCTGCTGACGGATTTGCTCCTTCCTTTGGGAGTGGGCGGGGTAGGCGGCATGACCATGGGGGCGGACCCGTTGATCACGGCGGTTTCGCTGGCCGCGCGTGAACGCGGCCAGGTCTGGCCCGGCCTGATTGTACGTAAAGAATCCAAAAAACACGGCACGGCCGGGTCTTTGGAAGGCATGGGCAACTTCAGGAGCGGCCAGGTGGTGGGTATGCTGGAAGATGTTGTCAGTACGGGCGGATCCGTGTTAAAAGCCTGCAAACAAGTGCGTGAAGCCGGGCTTGCGGCGCATGACGTCTGTTGTGTGCTGGATCGCGAACAAGGCGGCAGGGAAGCTTTGCGGGCGGCCGGCTGTGAACTGCACGCTATTTTTACCCGGGACGAACTGCTTCGTCTGGCGGCGGAAGCCTGAAGGAGCCTGGCCGGTGAATCAGAATACGACGCATGGCCAAAACGATTAAGACCTTTTTTCTCTTTCTGCCGATATGGATGGCCCTTTTCCTTCCCTCTTCGGCGCGCGCCGCCGGCATGACCGGCGGCGGCTGGCAGGCTGTGGTCGCCGACTATCCCCACTCTCCCGCCTTTTTGCTGGCGGTGGACAAAAAAGAACAATTGCTCAGCGTCTTTGAGCGCGGCAGTCCTTTGGCCAAAGTAGCCGAATACTTCTGCACCACCGGCCAGAACGAGGGGGACAAGCTGGTGGAAGGCGACATGAAAACCCCCGAAGGCATATATTTTGTCGTCTCACACATAAAGTCCGGCCTGGATTACGCCTTGTACGGCAACGAGGCTTATCCCCTTAACTATCCCAACCCGGTGGACCGCCTGCGCCGCAAAACCGGCTACGGCATTTGGATTCACGGCAAGGGCGTCCCTCTGGTACCCTTTGACAGCAACGGCTGTGTGGGTATGCAGAACAGGGATTTGGCGACCTTCGTCCCCCGGCATCTCATCGGGCATCCGGTGGCCCTGGCCTTGAACGTGCTGCATGACCGGGAAATATCCTCTGAAAAAAAGGCTCTGGCCCAGGATTTGGCCGCCAGGGTGGAGGACTGGGCCAGGGCCTGGAGCGAACGCTCCCCGCGCCTGTTCGATTTTTATGATCCCGATGCCTATTCCCTGGCCCAGGGGCATAAATTCAGCCGTTTCAAAGCGCAAAAGGAACACCTGTTCAAAACCTTGCCCTGGATCGAAACCACGGTCAGGGATATCCGTGTGCTGGAAGGCCCCGGCTATTGGATAACCTGGTTCAATCAGGACTACCGCTCCCCGGGCATACGCAGCGCGGGAACGCGCCGTCTTTATTGGCAGCCGGACGCCTCCGGCCGTTTGCGCATCGTGGGCATGGAATGGGTCAAAGACCTGCGCAGCCCTTTACTCTATGCCGATGAAGGGTATAAAACGCCCGTTTCCGGCGTGATGCAGGCTTCCGCCCCGCCGCCTCCATCCGCTCCGGCGCTGGCGGATATCCCCGCCGCTGCCACGGCAAAGGCCCCTGTCCAGGCCATGAACGCCGCCGCTCCGCCCTCCGCCCCGGATCCCTCCCCCACTCCCTCCGCGCCGCCGGCAGGACAAAACGTCCCGCTAATCCGGCGGGATGAGGCCGACCGGCAGACCACTCAGGAGGCTCTGGAATTTGTCAAACACTGGCAAGCGGCCTGGCTTGGGCAGGACTTGCAGGCATACATGGCCTGCTACGCTGAAAACGCCGTGCAGGACAGACGCCGGGGTGCCGGGGAAATAGCCGGGCACAAGCGCGCCCTGTGGGGAAAGACGCGTGTGTTGAAGGCGGATTTGCAGGACATCCGCATTGATCCCACCAGCCGGGGGCTGAAGGCGGTGATGCGCCAGGAATATGCGGATTCCTCCGGCTATGCCGATGTGGGGACAAAAACCTTGCGCTTGGAATTTGACCAGAATTGGCGTATTGTACGTGAAGAATGGCGGCCGATGCGGTGATCAGCCGGAAAAAGCCGAAAAAATTTGATTGCCATGCAAAACAGCATTAAGCCCACCTACAGCATTATCCTGATGCGCGATGACTGCGGGGTCAGCACCTTTCGCCTGCATTGCTTCTGGATCAAACTCTTTGTCCTTTTTCTGATCATCCTGGCCGCCGCCGGCGTGGCCGGGGCTTACGGCACATTCTACTATAAAAAACGCTATGAGGTCAGTTCAGCGGAGCGGCGCGCCCTGCAACGCTCTTTGGGGGAAAACAAAATTAAGCTGGAAAGTCTGACCAACGAATTTCAGGTGGGGCGCTTTACCGGCCTGGGCGACGTCCCCGCCGGACACATGCCCGGTTTGTCATCTTCACAAGGTTCAACCCCCGGCGCGTCTTCACCCTATGTTTCCGCCCCCATCACCACCTTGCCCACACCGCGCGATCTGGCCCTGCTGCTGCGCCAAAACGGTCCGGTACGCACGGCGGGAACGGAAGATGACCCCGATCTTGAAGAGCTGATGGAAAAACACCCCATCAAAATCAGCAACCTCAGAAGCGCCTTTGAAAGCGAAGATCGCCTGCGTCTCTCCTATGACCTGAACAATCAGCAAAACGGCCTCACCTTGACCGGGCGTTGCGGCATCGCCCTGATTACCCGTGAAGGCGCGGTCATAGACATAGCCCCCAGTACGCGCGGGGTGCTGACCTTTCAAATTTCCCGCTTCCGTAAAATAGAGATACTCCTGCGCCTGCCCCCCAACGTAAAAAAAGAAGATATCGCCAAAATACAAATTTCCGCCCAGGCCAACGATTTACCCCCTTATTACAAAAATTTTACCCTGGGCGAATAAAGGCCGTCGCACAATGCCCCAGGCATTGTCCCTGGTAAAAATTTCTTGCCGAACACAATTTAACCCCCATAAGAGGGCGACATGACCGAACTCCTGCTCTCCAGCCCGGTGGGAACGCTTTGGCTGCAAGAAGAGAACCATGCCCTGGTCAAACTGGAATTCGCGGACAAAAAACCGGCTTCTCCTTCCCCCCCCCTCTCGCCCCTGCTGCGGGAGGCGGCGGAGCAGCTTAAAGCCTACTTTAACGGCAAGCTTAAAAACTTTACTCTGCCCCTGCGCCCGCGGGGCACCCCCTTTATGCTGGCGGTCTGGGAGGAGCTAAGGCGCATCCCCTATGGCCGCACGGCCAGCTACAAAGAAATAGCCCTGCGCTCCGGCAGGCCCCTGGCCTGCCGCGCTGTGGGACAGGCCAACCACAAAAACCCCCTGGCCATTGTCATACCCTGCCACCGCGTAATCGGCCATAACCGTAAACTGGTGGGCTACGCCGGCGGGCTGGGCATAAAAACCGCCCTGCTCCGCCTGGAAGGCGCGCTTTAAACCCGCCACCGGTCGCAAAAATAAAAAAGCACAGGAATCACATGCCCGCGTCGTCTTTAAGCCCCAGAGAAGTGGATGAGCAAATGGCCCTGATCGCCAGGGGCATTGCCGAGCTGATCAACGAGGAAGACCTGCGCAAAAAACTCGCCCGGGGCAAACCCCTGAACATCAAGGTGGGTTTTGACCCCACCGCGCCGGACCTGCACCTGGGGCACACGGTGGTCATCCAGAAAATGCGCCATTTTCAGCGCCTGGGACACAGGGTGGTCTTTCTCATCGGCGACTTCACCGCGACCATCGGCGACCCCTCCGGCCGCTCCGACACCCGCCCCCCCCTCACCAGAGAACAGGTGCTGGAAAACGCCGAAACCTACAAAAAACAAGTCTTCAAAATCCTTGACCCGCAAAGCACGGTGGTGGATTTCAACTCCCGCTGGCTGGGGGCGATGACCGCTGCGGACGTCATCCGCCTGGCCTCCGGATACACCGTGGCCAGACTTATGGAGCGCGATGATTTCGCCAAACGCTTCAAAAACAACATCCCCATTTCCGTACACGAATTTCTCTACCCCCTGGCCCAGGCCTATGACTCCGTCGCCTTGGGCACGGACGTGGAAATGGGCGGCACGGATCAGACCTTCAACCTGCTGGTGGGCAGACATATTCAGTCCCAATACGGTCAGGAGCCGCAGTGCATCATCACCCTGCCCCTGCTGGAAGGGCTGGACGGCATCAAAAAAATGTCCAAAAGCCTGGGCAATTACATCGGTATCAACGAGCCGCCGGGCCAAATCTTCGGCAAGACCATGTCTGTTTCCGACGACCTCATGTGGCGCTATTATGAACTGCTCTCCGACAAGGGCATGGACGAAATCAACAGGATGAAAGAGGCCGTGACCCAAGGCAGGTTGCACCCCAAAACAGCCAAAGAAGAACTGGCCCTGGAACTGACCGCCCGCTACCACAGCCCCCAAGCGGCCGAAGACGCCCGCCGCGATTTCAACGCCGTCTTCGCCGACGGCGGCGTCCCCGAAGACGCCCCCGCCCTGGTCTGCTCCCAGGGCGCGGATTCCGCCCCCCTGGCCTTTCTCGCCGCCGCCGGACTGACCGCCTCACGCGGCGAGGCCAGGCGGCTCATCCTCCAAAAATCCCTGAGCATCAACGGCGAACTGTGCCTGGACCCGCTCAGCCCCTTGCCGCCGGGCGAATATATAGTTAAACTGGGAAAAAAACGTTTTCTGAAACTGGAGGTTCGTCATTGAAATATGGGGGCTATCGCCCCAAGACTGGAACGAAGCATGTTTTAGCCACTTCAGCTGCCCGAACAAGGAGGCCATGATGCAGGAGATACGCAAAAAGGCGCGTGAACGGATAAAAAACAAATGCAGGGTCTGCCCCGTATGTAACGGCGTGGTCTGCGCCGGGGAGATCCCCGGCATGGGCGGCATCGGCACGGGCATTTCCTTTCAGAACAACATTTCCGCCCTGGCCAGGCACAGTCTGGTGCTGCGCACCCTGCACCAGGCCAATGACCCGGATACAACCCTGGAACTGTGGGGCAGAAAGCTCGCCATGCCGGTCATCGCCGCCCCGGTGGGGAGCGTAGCCCTGAACCTGGGCAGTGACATGAGCGACGCGGATTATACCAAATATATGATCCAAGGCTGCGGGGCGGTGCGCGCCCTGGGCGCGGCCGGAGATCACACCAACCCGGAAATCTTCCGGCAGTATATGCGCGAGATGAGCGCCCACAAAGACTTGGCCATACCCTTCATCAAGCCCTGGAGCGTACTCAAGGAAATAACCGCGCGCCTGGATATGGCCGCTGAGGCCGGCATAGGCATCTGCGGCATGGATGTGGATGGCGCGGGCCTGCCCACCTTGCGCAAAAATGCCGTGCCTGTGCGCGTAACCTCGGAAAAAGCCCTGGCCGAGGCCGCCGCCGAGGCGCACAAACGTAAAATGAAGTTCATCGTCAAAGGGATCATGAGCGTGGATGAGGCGCGCCTGGCCGTTGCCGCCGGGGTGGACGCCCTGGTGGTCTCCAACCACGGCGGCCGGGTGCTGGATTACAGCCAGGGCACGGCGGACGCCCTGCCCGCCATCGCCCAGGCCGTGGGCAAGGACATCGTCGTCATGATGGACGGCGGCATCCGCAGCGGCGGCGACGTACTCAAGGCCCTGGCCCTGGGGGCCAGACTGGTGCTCATCTGCCGCCCGGTCATGGTGGTCATACACGGAGACGAGGCAAACGGCCTGCCCGCATACTTCCGCCTGATCCAGGATCAACTGGTGCAGGCCATGCGCCTTACCGGCTGCGCCGACCTGACCTCTGTAAACGGACGCATTCTGGTTTAGGGCAACGCAGATTAATTCGGGGCGTGGCCCCGAACCCCGCTGGGGGGAATTATTCCCCCCAGCCCCCCCCATCCATTTAAAGAAGAGAGCAATTTATGCCCGTTATGGATGATGAAGATATTGAAGATGAAAATTTTGAAAACGAAGAATATGAATATGAACGCGTGGAACTGGTCTTTGCCCCTCTCACCGGCGTCCTGACTTATGACCGGGCAAAGGCTGATCCGAGCTTCGGCCCGCTGATTATGGAAATGCGGGGCAAAAAGACCGGTCCTGTCCTCCTGTTCAGCCTTATTGTCGCCCTGGCTGCCTGCCTCCTGACGGAAGTATCCGGATTTCCGGGGGGGGGGGCACCCTCTGCTGGGAGACGCCTTTGGTCTGAACACCACGCAGGGCAAAGCGGCCTGCGCGGCCTTGCTGCTTTTTCTTTTAGTCTATGCCGGCGTCAATCTGCGCCAAGCTTTCAGTAGAGTTCTTTTTTACCGTGGCGGTCTCGCCATACTCCTCCCCTTTCGCCCTCTGCGTTACGCCTATGCCGACCTGTGCGGCATCCACGGCTATGCCTATACCAGGCGGCGCTTCGCCCGCACGGACGTTCCCTTTGCCTTGAAGCGCGGCTGGGCCTGCCAGCTGCGCTTTGCCGATGGCCTGGATCTGATCCTGGACGGCTCCCGCTACGCCGGCTTGGAAAAAAATATCGAATTTTGGCAAAGCAACCTGGTACGTGGAAATCCGGGCACCATGCCCCTGAGCTCCGCAGCCTACAACCGTAACCCTGTAGTGAGGTAATCAAAATGGGACTCTTCGACAACGCTAAAAAATTGATGGAAACGGCCAAAAAAGACGGTCTGAGCGCGGCCTTGACCCAAGCCGGACAGATGCAGATGGAAAAAATGGGCTACAACCTGGACGGCACGGTTAAAGAAGTGGTCGTCCCGCCCAATCCCACCCGCCTGGAAAGGCTGGATAAATTCAAAACCTTGCCCCATGCCCTGGAAGGGGAGTTTCTGGAACTTGTGGGCAAAGCGCCGTTTTTAACCAAAAAAGAGATCTGGCTGGAAGAGGCCAAAAACGCCCCTCTGGTCTATACTCACATCGTTCAGGCCAACAACAATCTCTATTATCCCAGCAATGAAACCGAAGCCGCGGTGGTGCTTTTCAGCCCTGACCGGGCTACAGACATGGATTACCTTAAAGAACTTGCGGACAAGCTCAACGAATACAAAAATTCTGAGGCCGTGCCGCCGGACGCCGCCAAAATTGTCGGTCTGCTGCGCGACAGCCATAGCGGGTTTGTGGAGGAACTGCCCCGTTCCCTCACCGGCGGGGCGGAGGCGTACTGCTGTGTGGAAAACCTGGCCCCCTGTGAACATCTGCCCAACAACTTCCTGCCGGATAACCTTATCCTGCCCGCCCTGCTGCGCAAAAAGCCGGAAGTGAACCTGTGCAGCAACCTGCAATTCATCTCGCCCAAGTTTTATATGTAGGGCGTTTCATTAGGACATATTGGAGCATAGGGGGCCGGCCTATCCTGGCCGGAGCGTGCGGGCTTGCAAGCCGGGCTTTGCCCGGCGAAGCAAACAAGCGCGACAGCTTGTGCGGCGGATGCCGCCAGGCGTTATTCAGCAACGGGGAATTTCCCCCCGGCCCCCCTCGACAAGTTCAGGGCGCTGTTCACTTTAAAATAGTGTTGTCATATCCTTGCCGGCCATGTTATGACTAATTTAATATTCCGCATAAGTTACATGCTTTGGCCTGCCGCCGCGCGCCGCGCGGCTAATTGACCGCAGGATCAAAGGAGAGCCCGTCCGATTCTCATAAGGCCTTTGGGCCGGGCGCGGTCATCATGAATGATGGGTGGCTGGCGCGTCTTTTTATCTAAAAAATAATAGAGCATTTTAGGACATGTCCGTCCTGTGCGTGTTTTCCACCGCTTTGCGGCGGAAAACATAGGGGGTCCGGGGTGCCTTGCCATTATGCCGGGGGGCGGCAAAGATAAGGCTGCGCCTGGGCGAACATGCCCCTTTCTCATTCCCCCCAGCGGGGTTCGGGGCGTGGCCCCGAATTGACCTGCGTTGCCTCAAATTGTTCTGACTGAATTTGCCCTTTAGGGCATGTTGACTTTGAAATCGCGCCAGCAAATTGCGTTCAGCGATGTGCTTAAAAAAGTAACTTGCCGCGAACGCGGGGAGAATTTTGTGCGGGCAGTTGCTGAACTTTGTTCCATCACGGCCATGAGGGCCTGGATTTACAGCCTGGGGCACGCCCTTACGGGCGGCCCGCCCGACTCCGGTTTTTTGCCGCGCATTGCCCATGACCCGGCCTTGGCCGTATTGGCTGAAGATATGGAGCCCGTAGCCCGCGTCCGCGCGGGCATCACGGCCTGCCTGCGCGATCCCCGGACCATGCGCGAGGCGGAAGAGGAATACGCCCGCCTGTATGTGGGGCCGCAGGCTCTGCCTGCTCCTTTGTGGGAATCGGTACACCTGGATCCGGAACACCTTCTTTTCGGCGAAATTACCCTGGAGGTACGCCGGTACTACGCCCGGCACGGCCTGTCCTTTGCCGGACGGAGGACGGAACCGGACGATCATATCGCGCTGGAGCTGGAATTCATGTGGCGCTTGGCGGCACGCAGCGGCGCGCTGCTGGAGAACGGCGGGAGTGGGGACGCCCTGGCTTCTTTTGTCTCCCTCTGCAACGCGCAGCGCGATTTTTTGGAAACCCACCTGCTGCGCTGGGCCCCCCAGTCTTTTGCCTTGCAGCTCCCCCACGCCCATACCGATCTGTATGCGGGTCTGGCGCGGTTGATTGTGGATTTTCTGCCATCTGACGCTGTGCTGCTGGCGCAGCTTTCAACCTCGCCCGTGAACGCGGCCGGCAAACCTTGCCGCAAAGATCGGCCCGCAAATCCCCGCCTTGGGCAGCCCGTTGGGCGCTCAAGCGCAAAACTCCACAGGAGAACCCCATGAACCTGAACAATGGAAAGATTCTTGACCGGTCGCGCCGCGCCTTTCTCAAGTGGTCGGCCGCCGGCGCGGCGGCAACGCCCTTCATCTTGTACGGCCGTCCCTTTCTGGGCCTTGCCTCCGCCCAGGAAGCCGCCGGGGAATTGATCATCCCCACGGCCAGCACCCTGGACTGCGGCGGCAGATGCCTGAACAAGGTTCACCTGGTGGACGGGGTCATCACCCGCATCAGCACCAGAAGCGCGGCGGAACTCAACCCGGCCATGCCGGTCATGAAGGGCTGCGTGCGCGGGCGCGGCTACAGAAAGTATCAGTACCATCCGGATCGTCTGAAATACCCCATGAAACGCGCAGGCAAACGGGGTGAAGGCAAATTCGTCCGCATTTCCTGGGATGAAGCCATTGAGATCATCGCCCGAAAAACAAAGGAAATTACTGAAAAATACGGGCCGGATTCGCGTTTTGTTACCGTGGGCACCGGCGTTACCGGCGGAAGCACGGTTTATGCCAACCTGGTCAAAAGGCTGTTCAACTGCCACGGCGGTTCTCTGGAGTATTACCACTCCGTAAGCATGGGCAATACGGCCGCAGCCACCATGTTCACCTACGGCGCGTCCAACACCGGCAACAGCATGGATTCGCTGCTGCATTCCAAGCTGATCCTGTTGTGGGGGCATAACCCGACAGAGACCATCTTCGGCCACAGCAACTTTTATCTTAATCAGGCCAGGGAGCGGGGCTGCAAAATCATTGCCGTTGACCCGCGTTACTCCGATTCGGCCATATCTTACGCCGATGAATGGATACCCCTCCTGCCCAATACGGATTCGGCCCTGATGGACGCCATGGCCCATGTCATAGTTACGGAAAACCTGCATGACAAGGCGTTTTTGGATAAATACTGTCTGGGCTTTGATGAGGAGCATATGCCGGAGGGCATCCCTGCGGGCGAATCCTATTTGTCTTACCTTATGGGCGTGAAGGACGGCACGGAAAAAACCCCGGAATGGGCCGAAGGCATTTGCAAGGTCCAGGCCAACGTCATCCGCCGCCTGGCCCGTGAATACGCCATGACCAAACCGGCGGCCCTGCTTTCCGGCTGGGGGCCGCAACGCCACAGCGGAGGCGAGCGCGCCTCCAGGGGGTCGGCCATGCTCTGCTGCCTCACGGGCAATGTGGGCAGACTGGGCGGTTGGGCCGGAGGATACGGCGGAGTGGCAAGGCCGTTTCAAAACGGTATGCCCATGGGTAAAAACCCGATTCCGCATAAAATCAATATTATGCAGTGGACGGACGCCATTGAGGATTACGCCAGAGTCAGTCCGGCCGAAGGACTGCTGGACGCGGAAAAGCTGAACGCGCCCATCAAGATGCTTGTTTCCGTCTCAGGCAACTACGTCATGGGTCAGAACCCGGATCTGAACGCCACCAAAAAACTGCTGGAAGACGAAAGCAAGGTGGAGTTCTTTCTGGCCTGCGACCTGCTCATGACCCAGACCTGCCAATTCGCGGATGTCGTTCTGCCCTCCACAACCTCTTTTGAAGGCTGGGATCTTGCCTCCACCTGGAACAGCGGCGCTTACTTCATCCTTTCGCAGAAAGTGGCGCAGCCCATGTTTGAGGCGCGCCACCCCTATGACTGGCTGGCGGACGTGGCCAAAAAACTCGGCGTGGAGCAGGAGTTCACTGAAGGACGCACCCAGGAGGAATGGGTGCGCTTTCTGCTGGATGAAACCCGCAAGAAACACCCGGACGTTCCAGAATGGGAGGTCATGAAAAAACAGGGCATCTATTATTTCAAATATGATCCCTTTGTTGCCTTTAAAAAACAAATCGACGATCCGGGGGCCAATCCCTTCCCCACCCCTTCGGGTAAAATTGAGCTTTTCTCCAAGCGTCTGTATGATCGAAGCGACCCGCAAGTGCCCGCTGTGGCCTGTTATGTGCCGGCCTGGGAAGGGCCAGCCGATCCGCTGGCAGCCAAATACCCCTTCCAGGTCATCGGTTGGAAAAACAAGCACCGCGACAATTCGTCGTTTTTCAACCACCCCTGGCTTAAGCAGGTGGCCCCCCAGTGTATGTGGATCAACCCGCTGGACGCGGATAAAAAAGGCATCAAACAAGGCGACCTGGTCCGCGTGTTCAATGACCGGGGCGCGCTCATGATCCGGGCTGAAATAACCGGACGGATCATCCCCGGCGTCCTGGCGATACCCACCGGCGCCTGGTACAACCCCGGCAAAGACGGCGTGGACATGAACGGCTGCCTTAACGTGCTGACAACCATGCGCAAGACCCCTCTGGCGCACGGCAACGCCCATCACAGCTGCCTTGTGGACATAAAAAAGGCTTAGTATATTTTGGGGCTGTCGCCCCAACCCCCCCGGACCCCCTCGACAAGGGGGCCGGCCATGCTTTTAAAGTTTAAATGCCTTGGACCATTTCACTGTAAAGGACGGTCAACATGACAAAACAATACGGTTTTTATATCGATCAAAGCAGGTGCAGTGGCTGCAACGCCTGCGCCATGGCCTGCAAGGATAAAAACGATCTGGATGACGAACGCTTCTTCAGAACGGTCACCCCGCGCAGCGGCGGCACCTTTGCCCCCAGCGGAGCGGCCTATACGAACAATGTATGGGCCTACTGGATTTCCATGGCCTGCAACCACTGCTCGGAACCCAAATGCGTTCACGGCTGCCCCACCACCGCCATGCACAAGCGGCCGGAGGACGGCATTGTCGCCATTGATCAAAAGCTTTGCGTCGGCTGCCGTTATTGCGCCTGGAACTGCCCGTACAACGCGCCCAAGTTTGACCAGAACAGGGGCAAGATGAGCAAATGCGACCTGTGTCTCGACCTTATAGCCCAGGGACGTGAACCGGCCTGCGTTGGAGCCTGCCCCCTGGAACTGATCAAATTCGGCCCCATTGAGGAACTGCGGGCAAAATACGGGACACTTGCGGAAATCAACGGCCTGCCGAATGCGGGACTGACCCGCCCCAATCTGGTCGTAAAACCCCACAAAAACGCGGCGAAACCCTGAGTTCGCGGTAAAGGTAGGGTATAAGCATGAACGAATGGTCACTTATTATTTTTACCCTGGCCCTGCAAATTGCGGCGGGCGGGGTGGCGGCCCTGGCCCTGACGGAGCGCCTGGGGGGAGGCAGGGCGGGCTATGCCGCCCTGGGCCTTTTCGCCGCCCTCGGCGCGGCGGGTTTGTTCTTCTCCCTCACGCACCTGGGCGACATGACCGGCGCTTACCGCGCCCTGACGCATGTCTCCACCTCCTGGTTAAGCCGTGAGGCATGGTTGGCCCTGGTCTTTGTGGGTCTGACCATCCTGTGCGCTTTCTGGGCCAGGCAGGGCAAAACCACCGCCTGTCTGCTGCCCCTGGCCGCCCTGGCCGGGGTCTTGTTTGTGTTCGCCTCCGCTGCGGTTTATGCGGAAAGCGTCATGGAAAAATGGACAAGCATTTGCCCTTACGCCGACTTTTTTGCCGCGACCCTGCTCACCGGCCCGCTGCTGGCCGCTTGCCTGCGGCGGGATGACGGCTCCGGCCTCTGCGTTCTGCGGGCGCTTTTCAGCCTGGGGGTAATCCTTTTCGTGCTGAATATCGGCTTCTTCGGCAGTACGCCGCAGGCCCCCCTTGCCCTTGTCCGCCTCGGGCTCACGGCCCTGGGCCTTGTGGCCGGCCTGGGCGCGCTCCTGGCCGCCGCCCCGGCGCGGCGCGCGGCCGTCGCGGGAGTGGTTCTGCTTGTTCTGGGAGAAGGGGCCGGACGGTATATGTTCTTTGCGGCGTAATACTGCACCCGGGAGATTCAATCTTGAGATCATATGTTTGTTGGGGCTAAAATGGGCATGTTTGCCCGTGCGCCGCTTTATCTCCGCCATCCCCCCGGCACAATGGCAAAGAACAGCAAGGATAAGGCGGCACCCGGCAGACATGCCCATTTCATAGCCCCGAATTAATTAGTGTTTCCTTAAATTCCGATCAAAATCTCTTTTC
>JAITGZ010000223.1 GCA_031280335.1 Deltaproteobacteria bacterium
CATTGGGAGATCGGCTCGGCCTTGGGCGGACTGGATTTTGAGCGGGGCAGTCGTCTGGCTGGCAGCCGTTTTGCCGTTTTGTGGGGCTGGGCCGCGCGTCTGGAGCGGGCGTTGGTCAATTTTTTTCTGGATATTCAAACGCGCGAACACGGCTACACTGAGATACTTCCCCCGCAAATCGTCAACCGCAAGACCATGCAGGGCACGGGACAACTGCCCAAGTTCTCCGGCGACCTTTTCAAACTGGAGGACTGGGAGTATTTTCTCATCCCCACTGCGGAAGTGCCCCTGACCAATTTACACGCGGAAGAAATACTGGAAGAAGGGGCCCTGCCCCTGGCCTATACCGCCCAGACCGCCTGCTTTCGCTCTGAGGCGGGCAGCGCCGGCAAGGATACTCGCGGGCTTATCCGCCAGCATCAGTTCACCAAAGTGGAAATGGTGCGTTTCGCCCGTCCCGATGAATCCTTCGCCCAGTTGGAGGTCATGCGCGGCCATGCGGAAAATATCCTGCGCCGTCTGGGTCTGCCTTACAGGGTAGTCAGTCTGTGCGCCGGCGACCTTGGTTTCGGCGCGGCTAAAACCTATGACCTGGAAGTCTGGCTGCCCGGGCAAAACAGATACCGCGAAATTTCCTCCTGCTCCAATTGCACGGATTTTCAGGCCCGCCGGGCGGATATCCGCTTCAGGCCCAAAGGGGGAGGCAAGCCGGAATACGTGCATACCTTGAATGGTTCCGGCCTGCCGGCGGGGCGTACCCTGGTGGCGATTATGGAAAACGGACAGCGCCGGGACGGTTCCTTTGCTATCCCGGAAGCCTTGCGTCCGTACATGAATGGTCTGGAAAGCATCGCAGCGGCGGAAAAAATGGGCGGATGAAAAAGCCTTGACCTTGGAACGTGAATAATATATACAGCCTTTCCGTGCTTTCGGGCACGGCAGCGTTTCAGGGTCGTTAACTCAGCAGGCAGAGTATCTCCCTTTTAAGGAGAGAGTCGAAGGTTCGAATCCTTCACGACCCACCAAATCAAAATCCCACCAAGCCCCGCAAGGTCTCAAAAACCAAGTGGGGTTTAGCTTTTCTGGGGGGATTACAATCTTCAATAATAATGATATAATAAGGACATTGGGCAATCTTTTTTGTAATTCAATCCGGAGGAAGTCATGTCCATCGCGAAAAAGTTGATAGTGCTTGTTGTCGCAACCGTCGTTGTTATTGTTATTTCTTTGGGGATTGTCGGATACCTCATTATTTCTTCTTCCGGAGATGAAAACGCCCTGAAAGCGTTGGATATCACGAAAAAATCAATGCAGGCCGAAGTTGACGCCAAGCTGGAATCCTATTCCATCTTGGCGCAGATGCTGGGACATGACGGCGAATTGAGCGCGGCTATAGCGGCGAACAGACCGGAAGCCTTGAAGGCTGTTGCCCGCAGAATTATCAATATGCCAGGCGTTGGTCAATTTACCGTATGCGACATGCGGGGAGTTGTCATTGTTCGGGGGCATTCCGAAAAAAAGGGCGATACGATCAGCATGGACCGGCTTATGGTCGCCATACCGCTCAAAGAAGGCAAGCACATCGTGGGCCTTGAACCCGGCGAGTTGGTACGCCTGAGCCTCGGCGCGGGCGTGCCCATCAGCCATGAAGGCAAACAGGTTGGCGTGGCGGTTATCGGGGCTAATCTTGCTTCCGGTGAGTTTGTAAACGCCATCAAGACCAAATTTGGCGTTGAATGCACCATCTTTCACGGTGATACGCGGATAAGCACCACAGTGATGCGGGACGGCAAGCCCTTTATTGATACCAAACTGGGCAACGAGGCTATTCTTGCCAAGGTTATCCGCCAAGGCGAAGTTGCCGTGGAACGGAACACAATATCCGGACAAGAGTTCGACACGATTTACTGGCCCTGGAAAGATTTTACCGGGAACAACGTGGGCATGTTCTTTGTGGGGGTGCCCCGCGCTGATATCATCGCCTCGCAAAACCAGATAATTATGTATTTTATCGGTATTGGCGCGGTTCTCGGACTCATCCTCATTGGAGTCGGGATTATTTCCGCCAAGGCCATTTCACGCCCGTTGCAGCGGGCTACGGCTTATGCCGAGCAGGTTGCGGCAGGAGATTTCGGCGGTGAACTCGCGGTAGCCACGAAAGATGAAGTCGGGGTACTTGCAAGGGCTTTGGGCGTTATGGTGGAGAACCTGAAAGCCAAAATCGGCGAAGCAGACGAGCGCTCGCACGAAGCCTCCGCGCAGGCGGAAAAGGCCGCTCTTGCCATGGCTGATGCCGAGCGCGCCCGGCAAGATGCGGAAAAGGCCAAACGCGATGGGATGCTGGCTGCCGCCGGGCAGTTGGAGGGCATGGTTCATATTATTTCCGCCGCTTCGGAGGAATTGTCCGCCCAGATCGAGCAGTCGGAGCGCGGCTCGTCCGAACAGGCCGCCAGGGTGGCGGAAACTGCCACAGCCATGGAAGAGATGAATAACACCGTGTTGGAAGTCGCCCGGAACGCTTCCTCCGCTTTCGAAGCTTCCGCCCAAACCCGGTCCAAGGCCGAGGAAGGCGCTCGCGTTGTCCACAGTGCCGTTTCCGGCATCCAGGACGTACAGACGGTTTCTCTTTCCCTGAAAGGAGATATGACCAAACTGGCGGAACAGGCTCAATCCATTTCCGCCATAATGAATGTAATTTCCGATATAGCGGATCAGACCAACCTGCTGGCCCTGAACGCGGCAATTGAAGCGGCCAGGGCCGGAGAAGCCGGACGCGGTTTCGCCGTTGTGGCGGACGAAGTGCGTAAGCTGGCGGAAAAAACCGTGACTTCAACCACGGACGTTGGCAAAGCCATTCAATCTATCCAGCAAAGTGTGCGGCAAAGCATTTCTCAAGTGGATAAGGCTGTTGAATTGATTGATATCGCCACCAAGCAGTCAAACAGCTCCGGGGAAGCCTTAAGTGAAATAGTGGTAATGATGGATGGCACCGCCGACCAGGTGAGCGCCATCGCCACTGCCAGTGAGCAGCAATCCTCCACCAGTGAGGAAATTAACCGTTCCATAAGCCATATCAATGAAATTGCGGAACAAACCGCGCAAGCCATGCGGGAGGCGAGCCGGGCCGTTTCCGATATGGCGAGCCAGGCTCATGATTTGAGCCGTGTGATTGAAGAGATGAAGCGCGGTTGAAAATTGAAATTTAAGGACAAATTTCGGAATTTTTCAATCCGCCCAATACAGTGCTTTGAAACCACGGTACTTTATGTATTCACATATAACCATATAAAATGTAACGATAAATAGCGTCTTAGAGGGAGGTTAGACCTTCCCTCAAAAGACACCACCAAAACTTTTAACAAACTTGCCCGGAAAGCCAAAAATCGCAAGGCTGACCGGGCAAATTTGTTGTGTATTCAAAAGAGTTTGTGAACGCATGCCTTGTCAATTTGATGTGGCGGTTCGCCGCAGACAGAATTTTACCGGAGAGGGATCCGCCCGCGAATCGGACGGCGTGGAGTTCGGGGAATAAGCTTGATCAGTTGGTAAGGCTTCCCAGAAGCGGAACGCCAATGGCGTTTGCCGCCCTCCGCAGATCGGCGTCCAGAGTTGCCAGCGGCAGATCAAGACGTTGCGCCAGTTCAAGGTAGGCCGCATCATACAGCGTGAGGCCATGCCGCTCAGCAAGGAGGTTGGTGATCGTCCAAGCTTGCTCCGCAGTCTCCGTGTCGAGAATGATCGGCAATTCGTGAAGAAGAGCCAACCGCTCCTGGCGCGCTTCTGAAGTAATACGCCCGCGCCGTTGCGCCGTAGCCAATGCGTTGAGCACTTCCAATGGCCACAATGACGGCGCGTATGCGCCGTCATTGGTAAGGCGTATCAACAAAGAATCCGCCGCAGGAGTCGCTTCGTCCTCAAAGCACCAAGTCAGAGCAATTGAACTGTCGACAACGAAGCTCACGGCCGCCCCTCGTTGATCAACTCCTTGATGGGCATGTCTCCCAATGTGACACCTTTGCGAATTTCAAAAAGTGTTTTGGCTGCTTGCATGGCTTTGGCGCGATCAAAACCCTGATCGACCGGTACAAGGCGTGCGGCTGCCTTGCCATGGCGGGTAATGGTGATGCTCTTGCCGGCGGCGACCTCGTCTAGTAACCCGCTTAACTTGTTTTTGGCTTCATACAGGGCAATTTCAAGCATGAGAACTCCTTTTTATGGCTAGACACATGTCTAGGCTAACTAAAAAGGAGCCTGTCGTCAAACATTTTTTGACCTGTCAAGCGGCAACATCCGATGCGTACGAAAAATATGCACGACACTCCATTACGCCAATAAAAAAACCGGCCCGCTCCGCTTCCTCGCGTTGCCATAGTCCTTTAACGTCCAGAACCACAGCGGTTTACGGACAGCGGAAACGTTCCGCGAACGCCGCCGGACGCAGGTGGCCGTATTGCTTCTAATGGTGAGTGATGCCATAACATAACTTATTCCTTGGCATGAGCATATTCATTTTAAGAAGCGAGTGCAAGCATTTTGATTGCACATACGGGGATACACACACCCATCATAAAGAACAGCAGTTCCATCTCCAAGAGCGCGTCCTTGGGCGCCAGATGATGTTTTTAAAAGCATATATTCCGGCGTTGCGCTAAAATGTGGGAATATGTTAAGAAAAAGTTAAGATTATTGTCATCAGCAGGTAAGGAGGAGAAGATGAAAGAATTGTATCCTGACCCGCGCCAAGGGGGACTGGACTGTCCAGACTTGCAGCGGCGGGACTTTGTCAAATGGGGTCTGGCTCTGGGCGGGGGCTGTCTGCTTTCCGCCGGGGGGCTGCCTTTGGGGCTGCGCGCCCTGGCGGCGGATGCGCCGCTTGCTTACGGTACCGGGGAGCGGATGTTTTTTTCCGGTTGTACGGTGAACTGCGGCACCCAGTGCGCTTTGCGCGTCTTTGTGAAAGACGGGCGGATCAGCAGGGTGGAGAGTGATGACGCGGAGGACGGCCCTGGGGGCCGGGCCATGCGCGCCTGTTCGCGCGGCCGGTCCATGCGTCAGCTCACCTATTCGCCGGACCGCATTAAAACCCCCATGCGGCGCGTGCCGGGCAGCAAGCGCGGCGAAGGCCGTTTTGAGGCCATAAGCTGGGAAGAGGCCATTCAGACCATTGCCAAAGAGTGGGTGCGTGTTTTGGATAAATACGGACCGGAGGCGGTTTACCGCAAATACGGCTCCGGTACCACTTCCAGCGCCATGTGCCGTAGGGATGAGTGGGTGCGCCTGGCCAATCTCATGGGCGGCAGTCTTAATGAATACGGCACTTACAGCACGGCGCAGATTCGCAACAGCATGCCTTACATGTACGGGGCGCAGGAGGGCAACACTGTCAATGACATGGTCAATTCCAAGCTCATTGTCATGTTCGGCTGCAATATCCTTGAAACCCGGCAGGGCGGCGGCGGCCTTTCTTACGAGCTGCTGGAGGCATGGCGTGAGGGCAAGGCCCGCGTGATCATGGTGGATCCTCGTTATTCCGATTCCATGGCCAAGCTGGGCGACGAGTGGGTGCCCATACGTCCCGGATCGGACGCGGCCCTGGCTGCGGGCATAGCTTATGTGCTCATTGCTGAAAAACTGGCGGATCAGGCCTTTTTGGATAAATACTGCGTGGGCTTTGATGAGGAACACATGCCCGAAGGCGTCCCGCCGGGCAATAGTTACAAGTCCTATATACTGGGGCAGGGGCCGGACGGCCTGCCCAAGACCCCGGAATGGGCTGCGGCCGTTACCGGTTATCCGGCGGATAAAATCGTCCGTCTGGCCCGTGAAATAGGCCAGGCCAAACCAGCCTGCATCTTCCAGGGCTGGGGGCCGCAGCGCCATTTTAACGGCGAGACCAGCACCCTGGCCATCTCCGCCCTGGCCGCGCTCACCGGCAATGTGGGTGTTGCCGGCGGCGGTCCTGGCGGGTCGGAAAGTATGAGCGCTATTCCCTTTAATTACTTACCCACAGGCACCAACCCGGTGAAGACTACCATTTCTTTCTTCACCTGGGTCAATGCCGTGCAGGACTACACCCAGGTAACCGCGCGCAAGCTGGGTCTGCGCGGCAAAGACAAGCTGGACTGCGGCATCAAGTTCATGTGGAACAGTTCCGGCAACTCGCTCATCAACCAGCACTCGGACATCAACGCCACCAAAAAGATACTGCAGGATGAAAGCGCCTGTGAGTTCATCGTGGTGGTGGAAACGCGCCTGACCTCTTCGGCCATGTTCGCCGA
>JAITGZ010000262.1 GCA_031280335.1 Deltaproteobacteria bacterium
AGCGGGGCGAAGGGATACGCAAGCGAATTCTTGATCTTTCCGCCTTGCTGGGCGCGTATGCCGAATATAACCGGGACGAGCTTTTTAAAGACCGCAAGAGCGCGGCCCTTTCATTCGGCCAATTCGGCTACTGGAAGTCCACCTCGATCAGCGTGAAAAAGACCACGCTGGAACTCCTGAAAAAGCTGAAGCTGGACAAATACATCCGGGTTAAGGCAGAACCGGACAAAGAGGCGATGGCGGAACTGGGCGACGAGGAACTGGCGCGGGTGGACGCGGTTCGAAAAGTCAAGGACGATTTTTTCTGCGAGGCCAACAAAGAAGAAGTCAACAAGGAACTGCTCAAGGAGCGGGTCGCCTAACCAACGTGAGTTCGATGGGCGCATGCCCAACCCCCGCTGACGCGGGAGGTCGGGACCGGGCTTTCCGCTGCAATCTTTTTTGCGCTTGCTTCGAGGCAGCCCCTTGCGGATGCGTTGAAGCGGAAGACGGACATACCACCTGGCGGTATCCCGCTGTCTGCCTCACGTTTATTATAGCGATCTTTGAAGAAAAGCCGCAGAGTTTACATAAAGTTCGCAAAAATTTCTCGTTTCTTTGCGATTTTTGGGCTAAACTCCGCGTCGCGATTACAATTTATATGGCCAAAGCTGCCTTTCAGCAGGTCCTTTTCCATGCTGCTTGAGCCGATATAGCCTTCATAGGTCATCTTCTCAAGCTCCCATTTGGTTTCGTTCCACCAGGTAATTGCTTAAAGGGCGGCAATTTCCACAGTCCTTGCCCCCTGGCTTTAAGGCTTATCCGCTTGAAGCCCGAAGGAATTTCACCAGACTGCCGATTGTTAATTTTGCTGGGGCAGGTAAAGCGGGGTTTACGGCTCTTTCTTTCCGCCGTCCAGATCTTGCAGACAGGGGCTGATACCCGAAGCGATATATGCGCCAGAATAGGCATTAGCAAAACGGAGCTTTTCTGCCGGGCCTAGAAGGGCCAGAGTCGCAAAACAGTAGGCCGCGTTAAAATGATCTCCGGCGCCGGTTGATATTTTGGGCTGTCTGTTCAAAACGCAGGATTCCCGGGCAAGGCCGCTCTGGGTGCCAGACTTAAACGCCGCGAGGCTCTCTGAATGCTGGTGAATCACCACTTCTTCCGCGCCGCTTTTTATACGGAGTTGTTCCGCGGCAAACGCCAGGTCTGGGGTGTCCCCAACATCATGAAGGGCGTCCTTTACGCAGCATTTGTGGTAAAGGTCCAGAGCTTCGTTTTTGTTGAGGCTGAGTATGGCGGCCCGGCGTTCTCCCATCCTGGCGATCAAGCCAAGAATCCGGTCAATTTCTTCCGGGTTTTTTGCGCCGGTATCGCAGAGGTCAAAAAAGACAAACCGGCACTTATCCGCTCCGGCGGAACAGAGGACATGAGTATATAGATCGTCCCATAGATCTTCCGCAAAGGAGAGCTCGCTCCAGTTGAGGAAGGCCAACAGCTCCGCATCGGTGGTGGTACGGCACAGTTCCGGATAGGCGGCCTCAACACGATCAAAGGCCCTGGTTTGGCGCAGTTCCGGCGGTATTCCGGCGGGGGAAAGAAAGACTTTGCCGTCCTCAAACTCCAGGGCCGTGGCGGTTCCCGCCGTGCAGTAAGAGTACCGTTCCCGGCCAAGGTCCGCAAACAACGGGTCTATGGCGCTGGTTCCCAGCATACCTACGGCAATGGTATACAGGGAAAGGGCGTCCAGGGCTTTTACAAAGTTCGGCATGTTGCCGCCGGCCTTCCTGGTTAGTACGTCGTATTGCAGGCTGAGGCTTTTGTGTCCATGCCCGGCGATGAACGCGCCAAATTCTTCAATCGTGCGGAAATACTCGGATCCCCCGGTACGGGTGGTTTTTACGGGCCGGGCAATGGTGTCAATAAAGCCGTCAAAACCTGCCAGGATCCGCATCTTTTGCAGGCGGGGAAGTTCAGCCTCCAGGTAACGCAGCAGCCCAGACAGGGAGCGCATCATAATTCCACGGCGGCATCCCTATCGACAATAACAGTGCAGTTGCCATGGCGCTGCAAAATACTGGCGGGAACAGCGTTGGTCACGGGGCCGGTAAATGCCCGCTTTAAAATCGCCGCCTTGTGCGCGCCGTTGGCGATGAGGATCACTTTCTTTGCCGCCATAATGTGTCGTATTCCCTGAGTGATGCCATACTCAAGGTCCCGGTCGCGGTCAAAGTATTTCCTCATTACTTTTTTTGTGGTTTCGCTGAGAGGAATAATGTGAGCGGTCTTTTCAAAATCCACGCCCTCTTCGTTAAACCCCAGGTGGCCATTGAGTCCGATGCCAAGAACACTAAGGTCCAGGGGGCCGTGGCGGTCTATAAAGGCGTTGAGCCGCCCACATTCCGCCTCTAGACTGGCGGCAAGGCCGTCGATCAAATGAACTCCCAAAAAGGGATGCCGCAGGTTGTTCAATAAATTTTCCTGGTTGAACCGGGCACAGGAACCCGCGTCCTCCGCGCCGAGGCCAACCCATTCGTCAAGCTGTACATAGCGGGTACGGGAGATACCTTCAGCCACGCCGCCGCCCTTGTTGACCAGCCGGGAAAATTCTCTAACCATGCCCAGGGGAGTGTCGCCGCCGGGAAAACTGATCAGGTGTTCCCCCGGCGCGGAAACAATGTCCGCCGCCTGGGCCGCCGCCGTTAGGGACATTTCTTCGTAGTTTTTGCAGACGATCAAATTCATGGTACCATCCCTATTGTGCGGAGATAACGCAGGTTCCGTTCCGCCGCCGCATAAGCGTGATCCGCGTCCGCCCGGGGCATATCCATTTCGATCACCCCGATCCCCTGGTAGTTTATTTCGTCCAGCAGTGTTTTTAGTTTTTGGAAGTCAATGATCCCCGCGTCAAGATCGCACATCACATCCAGATCAAAAGCGGCATCCGAAGTGAGATTTTCGTCCCGAACTTTTTTTCGGATGACAGCATCAACGTTTTTAAAATGCAGATACGCAATGCGTTCCGGATACTTTTTGATAAACCCCACGACCGATATGTCGCCGTAAACGGCTTCGCCGCCGTTAACATAAGCGTGGTGCCCCGTGTCAAAGCAAAGCCGCATATCGCAGAAATTGATCATGTTGATAATCTCTTCTTCCGTTTCGATGAGAGATTTTATGTGGGGGTGATACAGGGTTTCCACGTTCCACTGTTCTTTGGTCCATAATCGCATTTCCCGCAGTATGGTAAAATAGCGGCGCCAGGTATCTTTGTCGATGGACAATTTTTTTTCGCTGTAATTCCCCACATCAGATTCGTCCATCACCACCAGGTACTGGGCGTCCAGGCGGGCAATCCGTGAACAGAGCTGTTCCAGCTGCTCCTTTCATTCGCCGAAGTTCCGGTACTGGTCAAGCCGCAGACAGGCGGTTCCAGCGCAGACGGTCATGTGACGGGAGGCCAGTTCCGAAGCAAGTTCACCACTGTTCCGTGGCAGGTAGCCGTCGGGTCCCAGTTCCAGGGCCCGATATCCGGCCTGGGCCGCACCGTCCAGAAAAACCCGCCAGGCCGTGCCGGAAGGCCGGCCATCGGCGTACCACACTCCCCAGGAACAGGGAGCGGTCGCCGCGGTAATGTTTGCCCCCATCAGAAGCCCGCCCTTTTGAGGGCCGCCGCAATTTCTTCAAAGAGCCGCAAATCCTGGAGCGCATCCTCCAGGCTTGTCTTGG
>JAITGZ010000266.1 GCA_031280335.1 Deltaproteobacteria bacterium
CCCCCCCCCCCCCCCCCCCCCCCCAAGATTACGATGAGGCGGTTTCAGGCGTTTGGTGTTCTCTCCTTCCAAACTGCCGTTAAAAATAGCGTTTCAGCAGCCCTTGAAAGGCGCAACCGTGCCGGGCCTCGTCCTTGCACATTTCGTGTACGGTGTCGTGTATGGCATCGTAGTTTAGTTCTTTGGCCCTGGTGGCCAGTTGTTTTTTGCCGGCGGTGGCGCCGTGTTCGGCTTCCACGCGCAGGGTCAGGTTCTTTTTGGTGTCGGCATAGACCACTTCGCCCAGCAGTTCCGCGAATTTGGCGGCATGTTCCGCTTCTTCAAAGGCAATGCGCTTGTAAGCCTCGGCCACTTCAGGATAGCCTTCGCGGTCCGCCTGGCGGCTCATGGCCAGGTACATGCCTACTTCCATGCATTCACCGGTAAAATTGGCGCGCAGGGCCTCCACTACCTCCGCGTCCACGCCTTTGGCCACGCCTATGCGGTGTTCGTCCGCCCAGGCCAGGCTGCCGCTTTTCTGCTCAGAAAATTTGGAGGCCGGGGCCTTGCACTGCGGGCAGTATTGGGGCGGGGTGTCGCCTTCATGGACGTAACCGCAAATAGCACAGATAAACTTTTTCATTTTTTTCTCCTCTTTTTTGGAATAAAACGGAAAACAGTGTTGTTTTCCTTGCAAAAACGTTTTCCTTTTTCACATCCAACCTTGGATGCGAAAGCTCTCTTGTCTGAAACGTGTGGCTTTTTAAAGCGAAGCTAATCGGATAAAATCAAAATTAACGCGTCAAACTGAGCATATTAACTTTGAGACGTTCTGCTCGGCGTTTAACGGCTAAAGTGAATTTAGCCTGCGGCCTCACAGGCGGGCGGCGGGGCTTCGCTTTAGCCGCCGCCGAGCAATTTCAAAGTGAGATGCTCCAGGGATAAATTTAATACTGATGGCGATTTTGTCAAGCAAATTATTTAATAATAATCAATACTGATAAAATAGGTTAACTGTATAATCTCCTCAAGGTTAATATGCCTTAATACGCCCCATGCCGTCCCAGGGCGGCAGCCGGGGTACGCAGCAGGATGTATATATCCATCCAGATGGACCAGTTGGCTATATAATATTCATCCAGGGCCACCCTGACCTCATAGCTCAGATCGTTGCGGCCCGAAACCTGCCATAGCCCGGTAACCCCCGGTTTTACCCGCGTATATACGCTGTAGGATGTGCCGTATTTGGTAATTTCCATGGGCACGATGGGGCGCGGCCCCACCAGGCTCATGTCGCCGGTGAAGACATTCAGAATCTGCGGCAGCTCGTCCAGGCTGTATTTACGTAAAAACCCGCCTACCCTGGTGATGCGCGGGTCTTTTCTGAGTTTTTGATCCAATTCCCATTCTTGGCGCAAGGCAGGGTCTGCTTCCAGAATATCGCACAGCATCCGCTCCGCATTGATATGCATGGTACGGAATTTCCACACTTTTATCTCTTTGCCGGCATAACCCAGGCGTCTGTGCCGGTAAAAGCCGGGGCCGGGGCTGTCCAGCCGGATGATGATATAGATGATGAAGATTAGCGGAAGCAAGGGGATGAAAATAACGAGGGCCAGTAAAAAATCCATAAAATTTTTCAATTGCAGCCGGTAAGGATCCAGCAGGTTTTGCCGCAGGCTCAGGCTGAGCTGCCCGCAAAAATCCGCTACTTGTACGGACAGGCGCATGTTGAAGGAGTTGTCAGGTATGAGCATAAGGCGGGCGAACAAGGGCTGGATCAGCCTTAACACTCTGTGCTGCTCTTTGGGGGCGCTTTCGTTCAGCAGGATTACGGCCAGTAAATCAGGATGGGTCTTTCTATACGGCTGAATTTGTTTTTTGACTTCCCTGGAGGTATTGCCCAAAGGTGTGTAGTTCATCGTTTCGGCTTCCGCCGATGTTTCCGCCCCAAAATAGGCCAGCGGTATTAAGCCGCGCTGTTTGTACCTTTGCAGATGATCATGGTAACCCTTGCACAAGTCCGGCGGGCCAAAAATAATGATCGGGCAGCCCCACCATGCCTTGGAACAAAAGAGCAGCCCGCTGAGGTAACGGAACAGAGGCACGCTGAACAAGGACAGAAACCAGGCCATTAGCAGGGTAAAACGGGAATATTCCGCGCCGCTTTTTCCAAAGAGCAGAATGGTCATGAAAAAAAGAAAACCCGTACTGGTTCCGGTGCTGAGGCGTTTAAAAAAGATTGGCCTGGGCATGGTGAAGTCGGGGTAGAGAGACAAAGCCGCGTATAGAGGGATGAACATCAAATAGGCGGGTATAAGCCGTATGTAGGCCGCCGCGTCCATGGGTCCCAAAAATAATTCCCGGCTTTTATAGGCGATGACCCCGGATATGAGCAGAGCCAGCAGATCCGAGAGCAGCAAAAGGCATATGGTGGGGCGTATGGGAAATGGGCGCATAATTGTCAGTCTTAAAATCCGCTTTCTTACATGGCAAATCCGCACAAAGCCATAACCTGATCCAGACTATCAAATTGTTCCGGCCTGTGCCAGATAATTTCTTTTTCCGCCTTGAACCAGGTGAGCTGTCTCTTGGCATAGGCCCTGGTGTTCTTCAGCCACAAGGCGCGGGCCTCCCCCAGGCTGAGCGTGCCGGCGAGAACCCGCCATAGTTCCGCGCAGCCTATGCCGCTCCAGCCAGGTACGCCGGGGTCAGGGCAACGTTCCTTGGCCCGTCCGGCCTCTTCCAGAGCCCCCTGTTCCAACATCAGGTCAATGCGCCGTTCCAGAAGCGGCTCAAGCTCAGCCAGGGACATGTCCAGCCCTAAAATGATCCGCTCCGTTCCCTTTGACTTTGATAAGGTGTTTTTTTGCCACCAACTCAAGGTTTTGCCTGTGCTTTCATACACTTCCAGGGCACGGGTGATGCGCTGCCGGTCATGGGGGTGGATGGCGGCCGCGCGCTCCGGATCCAGGGCGGTCAGTTCGCGGTGCAGTTCGGCGCTGCCCAGGACGGAGCAGCGTTCCTGCCATTTACGGCGTATGCCTTCATCCACCGGGGGTATTTCCGCCAGGCCGCGCAGCAGGGCGCGCAGATAAAGACCGGAGCCTCCGGCCAGAATAGGGCTGCGTCCTTGGGCAAAACTTTCTTCCATGGACTTATGGGCAAGCCGGGCGTACTCCCCGGCGCTTATTTTTTCCCGGCTGTCCATAAAACCGTAAAGCAGATGCGGGCATAGCCTTTGTTCGGCCATGCCGGGCTGGGCGGTAATCAGGGGAAAATCCGCATAAACCTGCCGCGAATCAGCGTTGATCACCGTCCCGTTCAAGGCGCTCCCCAGTCTGGCGGCAATGGCGCTCTTGCCGCTGCCTGTGGGACCCACCAGACAAATGATTTTTTTTGGGGGCATGATGGCAGATGTTTAATTGGGGGAGCGCCAGGGGCGCAGGCGGGGCAGCCAGCGCGGAACGTTGCGCTTGTATTCCAGGTACGCCTCCCCAAAACGCTTTTCCAGCGTTTTTTCCTCCACCAGCGGAAAATACAAGGCGTTGCCCGCGACAAAAAGGACAAGCAGGGCGAAAATGGCCCAGGAGTTGAGCATCAAAGCCTCGGCCGCTTGTATGATGAAGACGCTGGTGAGCATGGGGTTGCGCACATGGCAATAAGGCCCGGCCACCACCAGACGTTGCGGCGGGTCCCAGGGCCCGGCCGTGCCGCGCCCTATGCGGTGGAACAGGCGTACGGTCCAGGCGGCCGTAGCCATGCCGGCATGTAGCAGAATACAGCCTATGAACAGCAGGGCCGGGTGGTTAGACTGCCACTGCCAGCCGGACAGCCAGAGAACAACAGCCGGAATGAAAATAAGAACATTTATGGGCAAGAGCAGAACCGGCAGAATCCACCGCCGTTTTTCCGGCACGGGGTTTTCAGATACTTCAGGCATGGTCCGCTTATTCCTTGTTTTGAGGTTTTGTCCAACGCGCCGTATTTCCTACGGGTTAATCGAAGAAGCCGCAAAGCCCCCCTGCGGCAAGGCCGGAGGGGGGCTTTAGGTAATAAGCTGATCTCGTCCTACTTTCCCACACATAAGTATGCAGTATCATCGGCGATGGAGGTCTTAACTGCCGGGT
>JAITGZ010000072.1 GCA_031280335.1 Deltaproteobacteria bacterium
AGGGGGTCCGGGGGGAATTATTCCCCCCGGACGGGGTTTGGGGCGGCGGCCCCAATATATCAATCTCTATAGCGCTATTTGGCGGTGATGCCCAGCTTTTGTACAAGGTCCCTGTATTCGGCAAAGTCCTTGTTATAAAAATCCAGGGCGGCTGCGCCTGTGATATTGACGGGGTTGAAGCCGGCATTTTTAAGTTCCGCAGCCCATTCCGGATTGGAAAAGGTTTTGGCCAGCACGTTGATGATCAAGTTTTTTATTTCCTGCGGCGTGTTCACCGGGCTGGTGATGCAGCGCCATTGGGCGTGGACCACGTCAATGCCCAGTTCTTTCATGGTGGGCACATCGGGGGCCAGGGGGGTGCGTTCCCCTTCAGAAGTAGCCAGGGCGACCACTTTGCCTTCCTTCATGGCGGCCAGGGCCTCGGAGATGGAAACACTGGCCACGTCGCAATGCCCGCCGGCCACGGCGGCCAAGGTGGGAGCGCCGCCATTGAAAGGCATACGGTTTACTTTGATGCCCGTAGCCAGCTCAATCTTCCAGCGGAAAAAGTCATGGGAATTGTAAGCCCCGCCCACGCCGAAATTCAATTTGCCGGGGTTGGCCTTGGCGTAGGCAATGAGATCCCTGGCGTCCTTGAAGCCGAACTTGGGATTGGCAATGAGGAAATTACCGTCGGAAGCGCCAAAACCCAGGGGATAGAAGCTTTTTTCCGTATAGGGGGTGCCTTTGTTGATGAATTGATCCGTGAGCTGGAACGGCACAATGGCCCCCAGCTGGTAGCCGTCCGGCTTGGCGGAGGCAATGGCTGTGGCCCCGGCGATGCCGCCGCCGGCTGTAATGTTGTTCACCACCACCCGGCTGCCTTTGGGCATGTACTGCATCATGTATTTGATGGTTATGCGCGCCCATATGTCCTGGCCGCCGCCGGCGCTGTAGGGGCAGATGATTTCAATGGGTTTTACGGGGTAAGCGGCCGCATACCCCGCGCGCGGCGAAAAGGCGAAGAGCAGCGTTGCCAGGCCGGACACAATGGCCATATACATAAATAACGTTTTTCTAGCGAACATGTCAGATACCTCCCAGGTTATATGGTTAAGGGCAAATCCCGCACCCCAAAAATCACCCCCCGCCCCTATAAGCAAAAACACTTATCGGGGGGAATGATTCCCCCCAACCCCCCTCACCGGTTGAACAGACCGCCGGAACCGGACGGGTTTCCAAAGGGGTAAACATGCCCGTTTAGAGCATTTCAACTTTGAGACGCTCTAAAATTTGACGTTATCCTTGCCTTTAAGTTTAAGATACGTCCTGGCCTCCGCCGGAGAGGCCGTTTCGTAGTCCAGGCTCCGCAGTATGCCGATGATCTTTTTGACCTGCGCGGCATTATCCGGCGCAAGCTTTCCATCCGGGGTAAGGTACAGCCCGTCTTCCATACCCACGCGGACGTTGCCTCCGTTCAAAACGCAGAATGTGGCGTAGCGGAACATGCGGCGGCCGCCGGCCACAGTACAGTACTGTATGTCATGCCCAAAGATTTTTTTGGCCTGGTCCAGCATAAACATGAATTGTTCGTTATGCATGGGCATACCGCCCAGTACGCCGGGGACGAATTGCAGATAGATCGGGCCTTTGAAGGTTCCGTTTTTGACAAAAAACGCTATGTTGTTCATTTGTCCATAGTCAAAGATTTCAAATTCGGGGAAGGTGCCGCAGGCGTTCATCACACGCAGGTAATGCTCGATGTCTTTCATGGTGTTCTTGAACACGCTGTCCCATGTGTAATCCAGATACGGTCTTTCCCAAGCGTGTTTAAAACTTGTGATATTATCGCCCAGGTGTCTGAAGCAGAAGTTCATGGTCCCGCCGTTGGCCGAAGCCATTTCGGGCTGAAAACGGTCGATTACGGCAAAGCGTTCTTCGGTGGTCATGCCCTGGGCACCGCCGGTGGTGATGCCGATGACCACATCGCACTGGTCTTTGATGGCCGAAAGAATATGGGCGAAGGTCTTGTGATCCGCCGTGGGCTTGCCTTGCTCATCTCTGGCGTGGATATGCACCACCGCCGCGCCGGCACTGGCGGCATCCACGGCGTTTTTGACGATCTGATCCGGGGTGGAAGGCAGATGGGGCGACATGCTGGGGGTATGAATCGCTCCGGTAATGGCGGCCGAGACAATAATCTTTTTAGGGGTGACCATGTTTGCTCCTTATGTGTAAAAGATGACCACGCACAATATCTTGTAAACACTGGCGCAAAAACGTGTCACTCGGCACATCTGTTGCGTGTTCTCCTTTAATTATTCAGTGTTTCAACGCATCACCGCGCCGTGCCGCGCCGGGCCGACCAGGCGGGCGTAGCGGGCCAGATAACCTTCTTTGGCCTTGGGCGCGGGTTTGACCCAGGTTTTGCCCCGCTCGGCCAGCTCCTTGTCGCTCAAATTCACCCGTAAGGCGCGGCCGGGGATGTCCAGCTCCACCTGATCCCCATCGCGCAAAAGGGCGATGGGGCCGCCATCCGCCGCTTCAGGGCCGATATGCCCTATACAGGCCCCGCGCGTAACCCCGCTGAAGCGCCCGTCGGTGAGCAGGGCCACCTTCAGACCCATGCCGGAGATCAGGGCCGTGGGGCTGAGCATCTCACGCATGCCCGGCCCGCCGCGCGGCCCTTCATAACGTATGACCAATACGTCCCCGTCCTTGATTTTTTTGCCCAGCAGGGCCTCCGTAGCCTCTTCTTCCGAATCAAAAACCCTGGCCGGGCCTTTAAAGCGCAGCATGTCTTCGGCCACGGCGCTTTCTTTGACCACCGCTCCTTCAGGGGCGAGGTTGCCGTTTAAAATGGCAATGCCGCCGGTCTTGCGATAGGGGTCGTCCACGCTGCGGATGACCTCCGGCCGGGTGATGGAGGCTTGAGCCAGGCGCTCTTTCAGCGGTCCGCTCACGGTCATGGCCTTTTCATCCATAAGGCCCTTTTTGGAGAGTTCCTTCATCACAGCGGAGATGCCGCCGGCCTCGTTCAGGTCTTGCAGATAATGCTGCCCGGCCGGACTCAGCTTGGTGATGTAGGGGGTCTTGCGGCTTATGGCCTCGAACATATCCAGGGAGATTTCCAGCCCGGCCTCCAGGGCTATGGCCGGCAGATGCAGGGCGGTGTTGGATGACCCGCCTATGCCCATATCCACGGCAATGGCGTTGCTGAAGGCGGCCTTGGTCATGATATCCCTGGGCCGGATGTTTTTACGCAAAAGTTCCAGCAGGGCCGCGCCGGCGCGTTTGGCCAACATGCGCCTGGCCCCGGCGAAAGCGGCGGGTATGGTGCCGTTGCCCGGCAGGCCCATACCCAGGGCTTCGGTCAGGCAGTTCATGCTGTTGGCGGTGAAAAGACCGGCGCAGGAGCCGCAGCCCGGACAGACGGAGCGCTCCATATCCGCCAGTTCCTGATCCGTCATTTTGCCGGCGGCGTGCAGGCCGGGGGCCTCGAAAATAGAGGTAAGATCCACGCTCCGCCCCTGGTAACGCCCGGCCAGCATGGGCCCGCCGCTGACCAGGATGGAAGGTATGTTCAGACGGGCCGCGGCCATGAGCATGGCCGGAACTACCTTGTCGCAGTTGGGTATGAGCAGCAGGGCGTCAAAGCCGTGGGCCACGGTCATGGCCTCGATGGAATCGGCAATGAGTTCGCGGCTGGGCAAAGGGTAACGCATACCCTCGTGCCCCATGGCAATGCCGTCGCAAATGCCGATGGCCGGGAACTCCACCGGGGTGCCCCCGGCGGCGCTGATGCCGGTCTTGGCCGCCTCGGCTATTTCAGAAAGATGAAAATGACCGGGCACGATTTCATTGAAAGAGTTGACCACCCCAATGAGAGGCTTGGCCAGATCTTCCTCCGTATAGCCCATGGCGTGGAATAACGCCCGGTGAGCAGCGCGGGTCGGCCCCTTTTTGACGATGTCGCTACGCATTACGTTTCTCCTTCTTTTAAAGCCTTTTAAAGCAAATCAATCCCGAACCGCTCCTGCCGGGGACTCCGCCCCCCGGCCCCCCCGCCAACGGGGTTCACCCCTTTGGAAACCCATCAGGTTTTGGCAGCCTGTTCAACCGATGAGGGGGTTTGGGGGGAATCATTC
>JAITGZ010000113.1 GCA_031280335.1 Deltaproteobacteria bacterium
GGTTTGCCTGAGCTGATGGACGGCAGGTCAGTTTTCAGACTGGGGGCGGAGCGCTTTGCCGAATTAACGGGCGGCTTTGTCTCTCTTGGAGTCAGGCTGTTTGGTGGCTGTTGTGGAACAACACCGGAACACATTACGGCCCTGCGCCGGACGGTGGATAAATTTGAGTCGGCAAGAACCGTATTCGTTCATGATGAGGGGAGCGTACGGCTCACCAGCCGATCCCGCCTTGTGCGCATCGGCTCCGGCGCGCCTTTTTGTCTAATCGGCGAAAGAATCAACCCCACAGGCAAAAAAGCTCTTTCAGTTGAGCTGGCTTCCGGCGAATTCAGCCTTTCCATGCGCTATGCGGAGGAACAGATTGAAGCCGGCGCGGCGTTGTTGGATGTAAACGTCGGCGCGCCCATGGTGGATGAACCGCAAATACTACCTGCGTTGGTGGAGCGCCTCGCCGGGCGCTTTCCCACACCTCTGTCCGTGGATACATCCAACCAGAAGGCCATGGAAGCGGCTCTTAAATCATACCCGGCATCACCGTTGGTCAACTCCATTAATGGTGAAGAGGGGAAGATGGAATTTTTGGGTCCCCTGTGCCGCGATTTTGGCGCGCCCTTTATCTTGTTGCCCCTTAAAGGCGGCGACCTTCCGGTGAGCGCCAGGGAACGTATAGGTATAATGGAAGAACTGCTTGAAAAAATGGATAAACTTAAAGTGCCGCGCGTCCTTGCTTTGGCAGATTGTTTGGTGTTGTCCATTTCATCCAGAGTGGACGCCGCCCTGGAATGCCTTAAGTTCATTCGTTATTGCGCGGAAAACTTAAAACTGCCCACTGTCGCCGGCTTGTCCAACATATCTTTCGGCTTGCCTGCCAGAGAGCTGCTTAACGCACATTTTCTCAGCCTAGCCGCCGGTGCGGGGCTTTCGGCCTGCATTGCCAACCCGGCCAGTCGCCATATCCGTGAAGCGGCGGCAGCCTCGGATATTCTACTGGGCAAGGATAAGGACGCGGCCGCTTTTATTAGCGCTTATGCCGGTTGGTCTGCTGGAAGCGCCTCCATGCCGTGCGTGCCCCCAACAGGACTAGGGGCGCAGCCTCCAAGCAGCGATGGCGCGGCCGGCGGCAGTTTGCTGTCCGGGCGGCTGGAACAGGCCGTCATCACCGGTTTGCGTGAAGACATACTACCCCTGGTGGAAGAGGCGCTTAAAAACGGGCTTTCGCCTTTCTCCATTGTGAATGAACGACTTATTCCAGCCATTACCGAAGTCGGATTGCGTTTTGAACGCAAGGAGTATTTCCTGCCCCAGCTCTTGCGTTCGGCCGAGACCATGCAGACCGCCTTCACTCGTCTGCGGCCTCTGCTGAAAAAGGACGAGGGAGAAGAAGCGCACTCCAAGATAATCATGGCCACGGTGGAGGGAGATATTCACGACATAGGCAAGAATATTGTCAACCTGATGCTGGAAAATCACGGCTTTGAAGTTGTGGATATGGGTAAGGACGTGAAGGCGGCGGATATCGTCGGGGCGGCCGTTGAACACGGGGCGGCGCTGATTGGGCTTTCAGCCCTTATGACCACCACCATGTCGCAAATGAAGGATACGCTGGAACTGTTGAAAGAGCGTCAAATCGAACACATTAAGGTAATGGTGGGCGGGGCCGTGGTTACTCCCGGCTTTGCCGAAAGCATAGGTGCGCACGGTTTCGCCAAAGACGCGGTGGAGGCTGTGCGGGTGGCCCGCAGGCTGACTGCGAGGTAGGTTAAGTGACGCCTGAGCGCGCCGCCGGGTGTGAAGAGAGTTTCGGATTAAAATATTTAGGGAAACACTGATTAATTCGGGACTCCGCCCTGAACCCCGCTGGGGGGAATAGTTTCCCCAGACCCCCTTACTATTTTTCAGCCGCAAAGCGGCTAAAAGCGTATGCGAGGTGCAGGGGGCAAAAGGGGCATGTTCGCCCAGGCATTGCTTTACCTCTGCCATCCCTCTGCACAACGGCAAGGCACCCTCAAGAGAATAAATCAGCGTTTTCTTAGGATATGTTGTTCGCTTGCCCTTGTCGTAAAAATAAAGCAGAATACTTCAAATCTTTTGCGCCTGAAACAGTGGGGCACGCCTGCTGATGTGGAAACAAATATATGTCTGGATACGGATTTTTTACGAAACACAAAAAAAGTTTTATCATTCTGTTTTGCGGCCTGATGAGCCTTGGCTTGGCGCGATCGGAATTTTTGTATGCCTGGCCTGGGGATATCCCCCGTCTGGAACCTGAATCTTTATCCGGCCTAATTTCAGAACAGGGCGCGGGCAAGGTGGTGGTCATAACTGTGTTCGCTTCTTGGTGTCCCCCATGCCGGGAAGAGTTTCCTTTATTGGTTAAATTGAGGAACGAAGCGGCGGAAAAAGATTTATTCATGGCCGGCATCAGCGCGGATGAGCACATGTTTGAACTGCGCGCTTTTTTAATACGCCAGTCGGTCAATTTTCCCATATACACGGGTTCGCCGCAGGTATTTAGGATTATGGGCGTAGGGCCGATTCCGCATTTATTTGTTTTTGACCGCAAGGGCGTACTGCGCGAAAGTCTGATCGGATCCCCATCTGAAGCGGTCTTGAGGGGTATTTTGGAGCAACTGCTTGGTGAAAAAAATGGATGACTTAATTTTACGCAAAGCCTTGTTGCCGGATGTCAAAATCCTGCACCAAACATTGATGAATTTGGCCA
>JAITGZ010000134.1 GCA_031280335.1 Deltaproteobacteria bacterium
GAAACGCTGATTTATTCTCTTGAGGGTGCCTTGCCGTTGTGCAGAGGGATGGCAGAGGTAAAGCAACGCCTGGGCAAACATGCCCCTTTTGCCCCCTCAAACTCCCCCGGCAGGGGGCTGATCCCCCTGCACCCCGCATACGGTTTTAGTTGAGTTGCGGCTGAAAAATAGTAAGGGGGTCTGGGGCGTATAATTTCCCCCCGCGGGGTTCGGGGCGGAGCCCCGAAATAATCAGTGCGTCCTTCCCCTTGAGACTGCTCGACAAACACGCCTCGTTACGGCCTGGAGGAAGGCCCTGCCTCCTGATCCCGTTCAAATTGAGGATTAACGCCGCCGACTGAGCCGGCAATATTTCAGCTATAATATATTGCTTTGCCTCCGGATTTATGTTTTCGTTCGCGTGTATGAAAAACGCTAGAATATGGGCCAGTCTGCATCCTTTTTATGAACATGGGGTTGTGCTGGGGCGGGTGGAGGCCAACCAGGGCTTCCTCAAAGCATTGCTGCAACGCGACCCTTTTGACGCTTATCATTTTTTTCTGCCCCAGTCGGAGGCATGCTCTACTCTGCGGGAGGATCTGCAAAAAAATTTTCCTGATCTCATGCAGGCCGGGCGCTTCAGCCTGCGTTTGCACAGCGAGGTGCCTGCTGCTCTGGCGGAGCTGGATTATTACTGCATGCACCTTTCAGACCCTTTTGCCCGTTATGTGGACGCCATGTGCATGCGCAACGCCTTCAGCCGGCGCATCTTTCCCTTGACCGCGCCCACGCATTCCCTAAGCTACGCCGAATACGGACAGGAATTTTTGCAGCACATCTGGGGCGGAACCACCAAACGTGATGCCGTGGTGGCAACTTCGCGGGCCGGCCTGCAGGTAACGCGCAATTATTATAACCTGCTCAGGCGTAATTATCGTCTGGAGGAGAATGAATTCCCCTCCCCCCTGCTGCGGCATATCCCCCTGGGAATCGAACCATCGGATATGCCATCTTCAGCGGAAGAAAAGGCCGAACTGGGCGCGGTCTGCCGCCGTGAGCGCGGCTTGGGAGAAACTTTGGTGCTGTTGGTCTTCGCACGCATATCCTACCACTCCAAAATGGATCTGCTGCCCCTGCTGCGCGCCTTGAAACGGGCCGAAGAATACGGGCTCAAGCCCGGCTCTTATTGCCTGCTTCTGGCCGGTGGACTGGACAGCCGGGACAGTTTCGGGGAAGATGTAAAAAAATTCGCCGCCAATCTGGGCATCAAGTGCGTTCTGGCACCCAACCCGGAGTGCGCGGAGCGCAAGAGCCTGTACGCGGCGGCGGATGTATTTCTTTCCCCGGCGGACAATTTGCAGGAAACCTTCGGCCTTACCCTGTTGGAAGCGGCCATATCCGGCCTGCCGGTGATCGCCTCGGATTTCAACGGCTACAAAGATCTGGTGCTGGACGGACAAACTGGTTTTCTCACCCCCACCATAGGCCCGGCGGACACAGCAGGCACGGATGCCCTGCGCGCCATGACCTCAAGCGGTGAGTACCATCTGCGCCTGTCCCAACAGTGTGTGGTGGAAGTGGATGCCCTGGGGCGGGCCATCGCCGGCTTGGCTGATAATACCACACTGCGCCGCGCAATGGGCCGGGCCGGACGTGAACGCGCTCTCGCCTCCTTTACCTGGAAGCGGGTCATTGAACGCTACCTGGAACTCTGGGCCGAGCTTGACGAGACCCCCTGCCCCCTGCCCGCGGAACCCTTAAAACGCCCGCCAAACGCTTTATTCCACCCTGCTGGACCGCGCTATATGGAAATTTTTGGAGATTACTTCACCCGGCGGGCGGATGAAGCCTTTTCTTCTGGACGATCCCTGCGCTGGACCAGAGCCGGCGAAGCTGTGTACAGGGGAAGGGATTTTCCGGTAATTTACCGCATGGTCAAAGATGAAGTGGATGTGGAACGTTTGAAACGCCTGCTCTTTATGACCAGAAACCCGACGGATCCGGCAGAGCTGCGCGCATCCCTGCATGGAATGCAAGCAAAGGCCGCCCCCGGCGATCAGGACTTTCTGCTCCTTTGGGCGTTGAAACATGACCTTCTGGAGTTCGTTCAAGATTAGATCATTTATGAATCCCTTCAATTTTTTCAACTGCGCAAAAACTGAAAAATGAAAGGGGGGGGGACCATTGGCCCCACAAATGGGATTTAGGGCGATAGCCCCAATAATATAAGAATATATAATCTTAAAGTTGAAACGTTCTAAAATTTTTCAATCGCGCTGAAGAGAGGTAAAATATGTGTCTGGCTGTGCCGGTTAAAGTGGAAGCCTTGCTGGAGGCGGGTATGGCGCGCTGCCGGGTGGGCGAGAGCGAAACCTTTGTGCTGGTTTCGGACGCCTTGTTGGAAGTGCCCCCGGTCGTGGGCGACTATCTCATCGTTCATGCCGGTTTCGCCTTGCGCCGTATGGAAACGGAGGAAGCGGAAGAGACTCTGGAGCTTCTGCGGCAGTTGGCCTATGCCTGAAACGCGCACCAGGGCCAGGCTGGAGAGGATCAGGCAAATTCTGCGGCAGCGCCAAAAGGATCTGACCATAGTACTGGCCAATATCCACGATGCGCACAATGTCTCGGCCATTTACCGCAGCTGCGATGCTTTTGGCGTGCCGCGCGTGCATTTATATTATACGGATAACGCCTTTCCCTCCCTGCATCCCAAAACTTCAGCCTCAGCCGGTAAATGGGTGGAAAGCGTGCGCCACAGCAGCGCGGAAGGGCTGCGGCAAACGCTCAAAGCAGGGGGGATGCGCATTTACGCCAGCAGCTGCGCCGCTTCATCCCTGCCTCTTGGTGCCTGCGATTTCACCGAACCAAGCGCGGTAATTCTGGGCAACGAACACAGCGGAGTGGCGGAAGAACTGGGTGCCATCGCCGAAAGCGGGCTGCATATACCCATGTATGGCATGATTAAAAGCTTCAACGTTTCTGTTGCCGCCGCCCTGATTCTGGCCGAAGCCGCCAGACAGAGGGCAACGGCGGGCATGTACGGGCGGCCCTCTTATACGGAAGATGAATTGGAAACCCTGGTTGCAGCCTGGGCGCAGAAATAGGCGGGTGGATTAATGATCGCGTATATTCAGGGCGTTTTGCTGGAGGTGGATGCGGCTTCATGCACAGTGCTGAGCAGCGGCGGAGTTGGTTATGAACTTTTCCTCTCCGCCCATTCTTTGGCCCGTCTGCCGGCCAAAGGCGAAAATGTGCGCTTTTACGTGCATACCCAGGTAAGGGAAGACGCTTTGGAGTTATACGCCTTTGACAGTTTGGACGAGCGGGAAACCTTCAGAACGCTTATCGGCATCAACCGGGTAGGGGCGCGCACGGCCCAATCCATTCTGGGGGTGTTCAGGCCGGATGATCTGCGCCGTCTGGTGCTGGAGGACAACGCGCTCGGCCTGGCCCGCGTTTCAGGCATAGGCAAAAAGAGCGCGCAGCAGATATTTTTGGAATTGAAATACAAGCTCAGACCGGAAGCCGCCCTGATACCCGGAGCGGCGTCCGGCGTGGCTTCGTCCCTGTTCGCCGATGCGGTTGCGGGATTGGCCAATCTCGGCTATGCAGAAGAAGAAGCGGCTTTGGTGGTGAAAGACGTCTTGGCCGCCGCTCCGGATTTGGAACTGGGCGAAATTTTGCGCGCGGCCCTTAAGCGTATGGCTAGAAGAAGTTAGCAGGACGGCGCGGCGTTGAAAAAGGAAATTACACAGGCCATGCCTGAAAAAGACATATTCGAGCCACCTGTAGAGGGCGCGCCCGCATCCGCTGAAGACGAGCATATCCGGCCGCGCAGCCTGGATGATTTTATAGGACAGAGCGCACTCAAGGCCAATCTCAGGGTATATCTGCAGGCGGCGCGTTCGCGCGGCCAGGTGATGGATCATACTCTTTTTTTCGGCAGCCCCGGCCTGGGCAAGACAACTCTGGCCCAGATCATGGCGGCGGAGCTGGGGGTGAACATGATCCCCGCCTCCGGCCCTATTTTGGAGCGCACCGGCGATCTGGCCGCCATTTTGAGCGACTTGGCCCCCAATGACATTCTTTTTGTGGATGAAATCCACCGCCTGCCCATTGCGGTGGAAGAGGTGCTTTACCCGGCCATGGAGGACTTTCGCCTGGACCTGGTCGTGGGTCAGGGGCCGGGGGCAAGGACGGTGCGCATCCAGCTTAACCCCTTTACCTTGGTGGGGGCGACTACACGCAGCGGCTTACTCTCCTCTCCTCTCCGCGACCGTTTCGGCATCTCCCTGCGTCTGGAGTTTTATTCCCACGAAGAACTGGCGGATATAGTCATGCGGGCTTCACGCATCCTGGGGATCAGGGCGGAACATGAAGGCGCGCTGGAAATAGGCCGCCGGGCAAGGGGCACGCCGCGCATAGCCAACAACCTGCTGCGCCGGATTTGGGATTTTTGCGTTGTGCATGGGCGGGACGCGCTGGGGCGGGAAGAAGCCTCCGGGGCACTGGCTCGCATGGGCGTGGATGAAATGGGACTGGATGCCATGGATCGCAAAATACTCTCCGTGGTCATTGAGCATTACGGCGGCGGGCCGGTGGGCCTCAAAACCCTGGCCGTGGCCTGCTCCGAAGACGAGCGCACCCTGGAGGATATTTATGAACCCTATCTTATCCGCATCGGTTTCTTAAAACGTACCCCGCGCGGCCGCATGGTTACGGCCAAGGCTATACAGTATTTCAAACACAAAAATCAAAGTCTGTAATATAGAAAATTTCAAAAAATTACTCTGCAAACCTTAAGCATTTTAACTTTGAAAATGTTTAAATATAACTGTTTCAGTCCTGGGCATGGCCGACGGCCCCCTCCCAAAGGGCAAACAACCTATTGAAACATTACATCTATCTCAAAGTTAAAATGCTTCATAAGGATAAACTATGGCTCAAGCGCAAAGAAGGGTGGAACTTCTGGCCGTTACCCCCAAAGCAACGGAACTGATCTATGCCGCCTTCAGGCAGTGCTACCATGCTGGTTTTGTGGCGGATATGTGGCCGCGCCTGCTGCGGGGCGAAATCGCGCCGGACAAACAGGCAGAATTCATCACATCCATATTGAGTTCAGGCCATGTAAGCCCAGTGGAACATGTGCAGTTTACCTTTGCGGCCGAAGGTGTCTCGCGCGCCCTGACCCACCAGCTTGTGCGGCACCGTCTGGCCTCTTTTTCACAGCAAAGTCAACGCTATGTGGATGGCGGCGCTTTCAATCACATCATGCCCCCGGCCCTGGCCCGCAATGAGGAGGGGGCCAAAGAATTCACCCGCTGCATGGAGGATCTGCGCGGCGTTTACCGCAGGCTCAAGGCACTTCTTGAAGCGGACGGCAGAGGCGACAAGGCGGCGGAAGACGCGCGCTTTGTTCTGCCCCAGGCGGCGGAAACGCGTATTGTTTTCAGCATGAACTGCCGATCTCTGCTCAATTTTTTTGAACAGCGCTGTTGCGCCAGATCGCAGTGGGAGATCCGCGGCCTGGCCGAAGATTGCCTCACACTGTGCCGCGAAGCCCTGCCGGTGATTTTTGACAAGGCCGGCCCACGCTGTGAGCGCCTTGGTTATTGTCCGGAAGGGGCTAAATTCACCTGCGGGCGCTTTCCTCTGGAAAATCCGCAGCCCGCGCCC
>JAITGZ010000136.1 GCA_031280335.1 Deltaproteobacteria bacterium
ATATACGGGCAGGTAATGTCCGTATTTGCTGTGCGAGAGAACCAGGGGGGAGACGTTGTCCAGAATATAGACCTCGTCGTCCACATAGGCGGCCAGCACCGCATGGTCGATGTTGCGTATTTTGTCTCTCAGGGCGACCACGCGCAGGTTTTCGGGTTTGAAGCCCAGCTCGATCAGGGCGAACATTTTGGAGATGGAGTAATCCTCGCAGTCGCCGGATTTGGCCAGAAACTCCGCCGGGGTGGCCCAATAATCAATAAGGCCGTAAACATCCATATCCGTGCGGTAGGGCCAGAGGTTGATGAATTTATTTACAGCCTGGAGTTTTTGCAGGGGCGCGGCATTGCGGTTTTCAGCCTTGATGCCCGCCCATGCCTGGGCCTCGGCGTGGCGTCCGGCGGAGCGCAGGTCTTCGCTTATGCCGGTTTTTCCGGCGCACATGCGCAGCACGCGTTCCCATTGCGGCATGCCTTTGATGACGCTGCGAAATTCCACCGTGCCGAAAAGGCGGCTGGGGGCGTATTGCACGTTGCTGGGGGCGGCGGGGCGCTGCGGCATTTTGCTCCAGTCCACGCCCACCTGCGGCCGCTCCAGGGTCAGGGTGCGCGCCATGAAAGGGATAAAGGAAAGGAGCAAAAGGCAGGACAGGCTCAATAAGCTTCGGATTTGCCGGGCCGAAGGCCGACGGCCTTCGGCCGCGGCAAGCATCAGCGTTCCCGTAAGGCGTTCTGCCTGGCCTTGAATATGGGCTTGAGCAGATAATCCAGCACGCTCTTCTTGCCGGTAATGATATCCACCTGGGCGGTCATGCCGGGCATGATTTCATAGTCATTGCCGTTGTGGTGGATGGCATTGTCCGTGGTCAGCAGCCTGACCTGATAGTAAATTTCGCCCCGGTTGTCCTCAAAGGTGTCGTCGCTGATGCTTTCCAGGGTGGCGTCCAGGCCGCCGTAAATGGAAAACTCGTAGGCGCTGATTTTGATCACGGCGCGCTGTTTTTTGGAGGAATCTTCAGAGGTGTAAAGAAAGGAGCGATCCGCCGGGCTGACCCTGGCCTCCACCAGAAGCTTGTCATCCACGGGCAGTATCTCCATAATGGTCGCGCCGGGCGGTACGGAACCGCCCACGGTGTTGATCAAAATGCGTTTGACCTTGCCGCGCACCGGCGAACGCAAATCCGTGCGCCTGACCATATCGCCTCTGGCGGAGAGCAGGGTGGTTACCGAGTTCAGGGCCACGGTCTTTTCGTTGATCTCCGCCTGGATGATACTCTGCCATTCCAGGCGGCGGGCGTTGATTTTTTCCGCCGCCGCGGTTACCGCGCTTCTGGTTCTGGAAATGGTCTGGGTGGTGGTGTTCAGGTCGCCGCGCAGCGAACTGACGCTTTGCTCCAGGTTCATATAGTCCATACGGGAATAAATATTCTTTTCCATCAGCGGTCTGGCCAGATCCCGGCGTTCCGTGGACAGGCGCAGATTTTCGGTTATGCTTTTGAGCCGTTCTTCGGATTCCTGCACCTCGCGCCGGCGCTGTTCCAGTTCCGCTTCCAGGGTGCGCAGTTCTGTGCGGCGCTGATCCTGGTGCGCCTGGTACAGTTCCATCTGTCCGCGCACTATGCCGGGGTAGGCCGCGGTCATGCTGGACAGAAATATGGGTTCTTTGCCGGCCCGTTCCGCCTGCAACCGGATGATTTCGGCCTGCAGGGACGCCTGGCTGTCTTTCTGCTCCTGCAGGGTACTTTCAGCCATGGCGTTGGAGATGCGGGCTAAAGTCTGACCTTCTTCCACCTCATCCCCCTGGCGCACCAGCAAGGTATCCAGCACGCCGCCCTCCAGATATTGAATCTCCTGAATGGATTGGGCCGGCACCACATGCCCCTGGGCCTTGGTTACCTCATCCAGGCGGGTCATATAGGCCCAAAAGATGATGGCCCCAAAAAACAGCACCACCGTCAGCGAAAGAATGTAGGTTCTGGGCTTGCCCCGGCGCATGATGGCCGCGTCCGCCTCGCTCATGAATTCCAGATCCAGGGCGCTGATCTGCGCGTCAAAGAGCATACCGCCGCGCGGCCGCTGCATGGGCTTGGGCGCTTCGGGCGGGTTGGCCTTATCCGTTTCTTTTTTGAAGGCCGCCATCTTGGCCGCATTGGCATCAGCCATAGTGTTACCCTCGGTTAAAAGCTTGCCTCTACGCCTCTAAGGTACGCCCCATCCATCTTGCAATTATATAATTCTAAGGAAACGCTGATTTATTCTCTTGAGGTGCCTTGCCGTTGTGCAGAGGGGGGGGCAGAGGTAAAGCAACGCCTGGGCAAACATGCCCCTTTTGCCCCCTCAAACTCCCCCGGCAGGGAGCTGAGCCCCCTGCACCCCGCATACGTTTTCAGTCGCAAAGCGGCTGAAAAACAGTAAGGGGGTCTGGGGGGAATTATTCCCCCCAGCGGGGTTCGGGGCGGAGCCCCGAATTAATCAGTGTTTTCCTAAAGCTAAAATGCTTTCTTTATGAGATCATTTTAATAATCTTTGCCGTCAAGTCAAGCGGCGGATTGTGGGTGATGCGATAATCAGGCGCTTCTGGGGGCTTGCACCGCTTTGGCCTGCAAGCGCTGTCCGCCTGCGGGCGGTCCCCCGCGCCCGCCGCCGCTGCGTCCGGCGGCGGCTTTGCCCTGCTGTTGGCGCAGGTAGTTGAGTACATCGTCTTTGGGGCCGTCGGCGGTGATACGCCCGTTTTCCATGATGACCAGACGCTTGACCAGATCCAGTACGCTCAGGCGATGGGTGATGAGTACCAGGGTTTTGTTGCCCAGAATGGATCCCAGACGCTGTTTGAAGCGAAATTCCGAACTGTTGTCCATGTTGCTGGTGGGTTCATCGAAAATTAGGATTTCCGGGTCGCGCAGCAAGGCGCGCGCAATGGCGACGGACTGGCGCTGCCCGCCGGATATGTTCATGCCGCGCTCGCCCACCTGCATACCGAAACCGGCGGGGTTGTTGCGTACAAAGTCGGCCACCCCGGCGATGCTGGCCGCGCGCAGAATCATGCGATCATCCACATTGATGCAGCCAAAGGCGATGTTGTCGCGCACCGATCCGTAAAAAAGGTAGTTGTCTTGGGAGACATAGCCGAATTTATGGCGCAGGGTGGTGGTGTCCAGCTGGCGTATATCCACTCCGCCCAGTTTTACCGCGCCCTCGGTGGGCTGATACAGACCCACGCAGAGGCGTCCGAAAGAGCTTTTGCCCGAACCCATGGAGCCGATGATGCCCACCTTGTCGCCCGGAGGGATGTTGATGTTGATGTTCTCCAGGGCATAGCGTTCGCTTTGCGGGTATTTGAAAGAGACCCCCTCCATCTGCACTGACGGTTCCAGGTCGCCGAACTCCACATAGCTGTCATCGGCCACGTTTTCTATGGGGATCTGCATGAGTTGATCCAGGGCGCGCAGGGCTATGCGGGACTGCTGCAAGCGGGAGAACATGCCGGCAAGCTGGGAAAGCGGGGCCATGGCCCGTCCGGCGAGCATATTGCTGGCGATGATGCCGCCCATGGTGATGCTCCCGTCCAGGGTGAGATAGACTCCGAAGATGATGAGCCCCACGCTGACCATCTGGGTAAGCAGAATGGAAATGGTGGAGGAAAGCGTGCTCATGCTCTTGCTGTGGGCGCTGGAAAGGGCGCTCATGTTGACCACCTTGTCCCATACGTTCTGCATGCGTCCTTCGGCCATACTGGTTTTGACCGTCTCCAGCCCGTTGATGATTTCCACCAGCAGGGCGTTTTTCTGCATGTTCTCCTTAAAGCCTTTTTCCGTGATCTGCTGCATGGGCAATTGAAGGAAGATGCCCACCAGCAGCACTATGGGTATGGAGCAAAGGGGCACAAAGACCAGCTGGCCGCCGATGAGGGCGATGATGCCCAGAAAGACGACCAGAAAGGGCAGGTCCACCACGGCGGTCATGGTGGAAGAGCTGAAAAAATCGCGCAGGGATTCGAATTCACGCAGGTTATTGGCCAGAGATCCGGTGGATTCAGGCTTATAGTCCAGGCGCATGGCCAGCACATGCTGCATAAGCTTGCCGGCCATGATCACATCGGCGTTGCGCCCGGCCGTATCCACAAAATAACCGCGCAGGTTGCGTAAAATAAAATCAAAGACATAGGCAATGAGGATGCCGGTGGATAAGGTCCAGAGCGTTTCCAGGGCGTTCACGCCGTTGGGCACCACCCGGTCATAGACGTTCATAAAGAAAAGAGGAGCGGCCAGGGCGAGCAGGTTGACCACCGTGCTGGCCAGAAACACGTGCTTGTAAATGGGCAAAAAACTGGCCAGGGTGCCCCAAAACCAGCGGCTGTGATCGAACAGCTTGATTTTGCTGGCTCTGGCGTCCAGCCGGGCAGCCATTTTGACAAAGACGGCGTAGCCGATATATTCTTTTTCCAGGGCCGCGCGAGGGATGCTTCGTTCTGAAGTGCCCCGCTCGGCAAATATGACGGAGGCCGTATCCTCATCCAAACCCAGCAGGATGCAGGCGTTGTTGTTCTGCAGCATGAGGATGCAGGGCATGGTCAGGGATGAAATGTGGCTCAATTTTGGCTTGGAGATTATGCCCGCCTCAATGCCGGCGGCGCGGGCCGCGTTCATAATGAGCGAGGGCCTGTTGCCGGCCTGACCGGCGGGCAGGGAGGAGGCGATGACATTGGCCGAAATGGGCCGTCCTTCGCGTTTGGCCAGCAAAGTCAGGCATTGGAGCAAGGGCGGATGGTACTCAATATCCGCCGGGCTTGGCTCCACCATATAATTGTCATCTGACCCGGAAGGCGGGCGTACGATAGGTGCCGGCTCGTTCTGGGCCAAGTCGGCATCAGGCGCCGCGGTCTGGTCTTGACCCGCAGCCGCCGCGCCGCTCGGACTGGATGGCATATTTGACATCACGTTTTATCCTTTCTGAAGACAATATCGGCTGTCCGGCGCATTCCTTTAGTGAAAAGCGTTTTGTTTAACACAAAATAAGACCGCGCCCTAATGTTCTGCGGGTGAATTCCGAAAAGAGAAATGCGGACAGGATATTATGGATGGCCGTCTCAAAACTGCCTTCAGAGAGAGCGGGTCTGAGGGACGGCACCGTGATCATCGGTTGCGGCGCATGGACTGAAAAGGTTTTCCAGTAAAGGTTTTCCAGTTTATTTTTTGTCCCTTGACGTACGAACCTGGAGCATCTTAATATAAAGGAAGAAGTCTTGCAAGGGAAGCAGACGGGCGGAGCGATTCGCTCTTTTTAAGGAGTTTGCTATGAAAAAAATATCCGCAGTTTTTTTTGCGGCGTTTGCGGCATTGTGCGCGCCATCTCCGGAAGCCGCGGCTGCCGCTATGTCCATGACTTTGGTGGGCTCCATTGAGGCGACCCTGCGCAATAATCCCAATATAAAGGCCTTTCAGGAACTCCGCCAGGCTGCCGAGTTTGACATGGCCCGTTCTTCCGCCGGCTATTTCCCCCGCGTGGACGTGCGCGGCGGAGCCGGCTTGGAGCAGTGGACGGACGATACCACGCGAAACCCCATGTATGTTCAGGATAAAGACCGTTTTTACCCCCGCTCGGATGTATCTCTGGTCGTCAGCCAGAACATATGGGACGGTTTGGCCACCCCCAAACGCAAACGCGTTTCCGAAGCCAGGCTGAGTTCTGCGGAATATCGCCTGTTGGGCGGGGCCGAAGCCCTTTCTATGGACGCCATCCTGGCCCACATTGAGGTGTGCCGCCAGCGCAAGCTTCTGGAATTGGCTGAGGCCAACGTGATCAATCATAAGAAAATTCTGGATTCGCAGACGGAAAGACAGAATGCCGGCGTGGGCAGCCTTTCTGATGTTACCCAGACCCAATCCAGGCTGGCTCGCGCCGAAGCCACGCTGGCCGAAACCAAGGCCACGCTCAAGGCCGCCTATAGCAATTACAAACGTCTGACCGGCATCGCGGCGTCTGACGAAGGCAAATTTGAAGTGCCGCCCGCGCCCCCCGGCATCTTCCCCAGCCTGCAAAGCGCCCTGAGCAGCAGCATGACCGTTAACCCCAAGGTGGGCTCACAAATGGCCGATGTGGCTGCGGCCCATGCCCAGAGGGATCTGGACAAATCCGCCTTTCATCCAAGCGTCAGCCTGGAACTGAGTGAAAACTACCGCTGGCAGTTGGAAAGCAGCGCCTCCGACTCCTGGGGCACCGCCGCGCAGCTGCGTGGGGCGTGGAACCTTTCCAATGGCGGTTATGATATAAATACCCTGAGGGGCAACAGAGCGCGCATCCGTAAAGGCAACAGCGATCTCCAGGCTTTGCGCGACTCGCTGGCCCAGGAAACCGAAGACGCTTGGACGCAATGGCTAAACGCCCGTCAATTGAGCGAATTTTACAGCAATACCGTCCTGTACAATACTCAGACCCGCGACATGTACCTGGAGCAATTCAATGTTGGGCAGCGCTCCCTCATGGACTTGCTGGACTCTGAAAACGACCTTTACAGCGCCTCCGTCCAGCTCACCACCTCCCAGATGGACAATCTCATCGCCCAATACAGGATCATGACCCTGGGCGGGAGGCTCTTTACCGCCGTAAACATAGACGTGGGCGTACTTAATGTCGCCACCAACCAGGATGACGGCACAAAACGCGACCTGGCCGGTACCACTG